>JAUVYF010000120.1 GCA_030603215.1 Candidatus Bipolaricaulota bacterium | reverse complement strand
GCTTCCACATCAAGTTGGTCAGCCCGGCCGAAGCTGTACAGGACGTTCGCCTTTACCTGCCCGCTCTTCTTGTCCCGTACATTGTGGGCCAATTGGATGTAGGAGACGTCTGGTTTGTTCTTGTTCTTGCGGGTGACAGTTCGAATATACATACCCACAGTATACACATATACCACAGGTGTGTCAAGAGGCACCACATTAATCGTGTGCCTACGGGTTCTGAGACTTCGAAACAATCAATTCCCAATCCTAGGACATTTGCTGCCTCACAGAAGCGAAAATATGCCTACGACTGTCGAACTTGGGTACAAGAGCGGTAATAGTAGGATGACCGCGCTAAGTCTAGCAGCTCACATTGCCGACATACGGGGATCATGGAACCTTCAGGCTCGATCAACATTCTTCTCTCTTAAGCGGAGTATCTGTGATTCTTCTTCAGCCAGTCAAGTTCAACCTTGAGCTGGCCAATCTGTTGGTACAGTTCTTGCCGCTGTTCTTGTTCATTGTTCTCTTGTTTTCTGCGATGACTTGAAAACAGTTGTGGAGCTGTTCAAGAAGCCTTTTTCTCCACTGCCTGATCTGATTAGAGTAAAGAACCCCGCAGCAAGCTGCGGGGCATTAAAGGGCAAGAACCTATAGGTCTAAGCGGAGTTGATCGTTATGCTGCAGTTTGATGTACCGTCGTATCACTTCAGAGGTCACTTCACCCCCAACAGACCGCACAAAGCAGCCAGCGCCCCACAGTCCTCCTCCCCACAACTCCTCCCTCAGCGTTGGATGAGAGTAAAACAACTTCCGTGCCGAGATACTCTTTATGATCTGTACTACCTGGCTGGGACTGTATTTAGGTGGAGCCAACAGAAACAAGTGGACGTGATCGGGCATCACTTCCATCGTGTCAATCTCAAAGCCATATCGCTCTGCAATGCCCTGGAAAATCTCCTTCAAGCTCTCAGCCACAGGTCCCTGCAAAACCAATTTACGGTACTTCGGAACCCAAACAAAGTGGTACTTGAGGTCGTACACCGCATGCTTGGCACGCTTAACAGAGCTCATTTACCATATACTAACAGCAGGATTCACCTTCGGCGAATCTCCGCTTTCCTCCCCCCCGCAAGCTGGGGGGTATCCAGCGGAGGGCTTTTATGAACCCTAAATTCACTAGATAACTGAGCAATGGTTTTCTCTCCTTTCGTCGCTTCTAGGGCCACCTTTGCCTTAAATACCGCATCATATCGCTTTCGCAGGCTGTGCATTTCGCCTTTCTTCCTTGCTGCTTTTCCAGGCTACTATGCACCTTATTCCCCTGTCCAGTTTTTGGGGATAGTTATAAAGCACGTATTTCCAGTCCTCTTATGACCTCCGTTTAGAATCAAGCCTTTGCCTTATGTCTCCTGCCTCTTTCGCTAGTTTCTCAGGGATTCGTCGCTCAAAAGGCCAAACTTCTGCTCTAGCTGCTGTTCGGGTGAGAAACGTATCGATAAATTTCCCTATCTGCTTTAATTGGTTAATATCAATCAAGTCAACTGTGTCTTCTTCAGTATGAATAGATTCTAGGACGGGGCCTTTCCGAACTAAGGCAATATTAGGTATCCCTCCCCAAGTGAATGGTAGGTTATCAGAGCCATTTATCGCCTCTTTAATCTGATGAGGGACGCCTAACTCCCTGCTCAAAGCTTCTACAACAGCTTTAACCTCTGAAGGGCCTGCTATATAACAAGAATTAAAGCCAAGAACAGTTCCCAAAGTATCTAAATTTACATAGAATAAATGTTTTGCCGGCTGGATCTTATGCGCTTTATCTCCTTGTTGTGCGCTTAATTCTTTAACATACTGCGTACTACCAAAAAGACCACCTTCCTCCCCGGCAAATGCCACGAACCGCAGGGTGCGCATTGATCCACGTTGAGCATATACACGGGCTAGCTCCATCACCATAGCAGCACCTGAAGCGTTGTCTGTAGCACCAGGGACATCCGGTACACTGTCATAATGCCCGCCGATAACAATGATCTTATCCGGATACCTATTGCCTTTCAATTCTGCGATAATATTGCAAGATGTATCCTTATACCATTCCCTACGTAGATATAGTCGCACCTTCTTCACTCCAGCTTTCAGGAGACGTAATCCATCTTCCCAAGTAATCCAAAAGGAAGGGACTGGGTCACTAGCACCGAGACTGTCGTAGCTAAAATAGTGCTTGGGTTTTATTCCACGACTTGGCCAAATTGCAAGGATAGCCCGAGGGTGGTAGCCAAGTAGGGTCTCCCATTTGAACGAAGATCGACTCGTACAAGACCAGAGTACGATCTTGTCCTCAACGTTGGGACCAAGCTGAGGTTCTTTCGAACCTTCAACAAGCATCAATTCCCCAGAAAGCCCCGCTTCAGGAGTGTTTGGGCTTGATAAAATGGGGTAACTTGGAATCTCATCAAGCAGGGGTTCTATGATCTCAACCTTGTGATTGTTAAGAGAAACCGAATCTACTTCAAGCTCTTGTTTCCAGACCTTCAGCCCAAGAGACTCAAAATAGGAGTGAATGTAGTTCGCTGCTTTTTTGTCCCCCTCCGACCCCTTCGGGCGAGGTCCAATGTGAATGGAAAGATGCTCGATATGACCATAGATCCGCTCTACATCCATTAGAGAACGCACCATTGTTTCCTCCTAGTACTCTGCAACCTCAACAATTAGCATCATATCAGAAAGCAATCCATAAAGGAAGACTTAATCCCACATTACGGAGCCTCGCCTCGGAAACAAATGGGACTCCATTCTCATGTCTTGATTCTCCCTTTACCCTACCGGTTCAATTGCTCTACTCTCTTAGGCATCCTTTGTCCTTAATGAAGGCACCACCGCATACAGTGCTTGCTTACTGTGATGAAGACTCGCCTCTACAAACCCTTCTACAATCTTGAGCGCCACACTCGTCGGATCGAGGACGACCAAACCCAATTCTTGCTCAGTGTCCTTGGCATAACCAACCATTCCCGCACAACCAAGCACGATCACTTCTGCGCCGTCTTCATCCCTCGCCAGGCAAGCTTCCTCCAGGATGCGCTTCTTCGTCGCCTCGGGATCGGCATCGGTCTCACTGACAGATAGCGCGAGTGATCGCACTGAGGCCAACGCTGATTCCAGTCCGTACGCTCGCACTTCGCGCTCCTTGGCTGGGATACGCTTTGCAAGGGGAGTGAGGATCGTAAACTTGTGTCCAAGCATCGCTGCAACGTGAAGAGTGGTTTCCTCGATCCCTAGTACAAGGATGTCCGAGACCTCCCGCGCCGCCTGCAATCCAGGATCGGAGAAACAGGCAAGGATAATTGCATCGTAGCCTTCTTCGTTCGCCCGCTTGACTTGTTCCAATAGCGGGGGTACAGCCAGTGCTACATCACGAGCCGATTCTATGGCTGCTGGAGCTCCTGCATTGGCAATAACCTTCACTTGCGTATCGTCCCGCTTGATCCTCAGGACTTCCGCACGAATGTGCTCCGTCATGTGCTCCGAGCTGTTCGGGTTGATAACAAGAATCTTCATGCTTAGCTACACTCCTTAAATGAGTTCACGACCAGCAATGAAAGCAGCTCTGTTTAGCTGAACATGCTTTGGCGGAACCCGACTTAGAATCACTTCCTCCCAGACCTCTATCGGTACTTCAAGAAGAGTGGAGAATGCGCCCAGCATCACCACATTCGTCACCTTGCTTGATCCCAGTCGAACCGCCTCTTGTGTCGCTTCAACAAACCAGACTTTCTCTGTTGCTGCTTCCAGCGCCTGTTCGATCTCCTCTTTCGTGGGATAGTGTTCTTCACCGCTGCTTACGGAAACGGGTGGTATCGGCTGCGTGTTAACTAGGGCACTGCTCCGAGGTTGCAGGAGCTCCGCTCCCCGCAGAGCCTCCAGTGGCTCGAATCCAAGCAGATAGTCTATTCTTCCCTTCCTGTTAACCGGCGAGGCTACCTTTATTCCCCATCGCACATGGCTCAACACGCTCCCTCCGCGTACGGCAAGTCCAAGAACATCCGACTTCTTGGCATCGTACCCAGCCTTCATCCCCACCTCAGCAAGGATGTCACTCGCCAGTATGGTTCCCTGGCCTCCCACGCCAGCAACAAGGAAGTCTATCTTCTTCATGTCTTGCTCCTCTTCGTTGTTTGCATCGGGGGATGAATCGCTCCTGTTGGGCAAACCTGGCGACAGATGTCACACCCCACACAAAGTCCAGGATCGATCTCAGCCTT
>JAUVYF010000118.1 GCA_030603215.1 Candidatus Bipolaricaulota bacterium | reverse complement strand
AAGGCTTTCGCTCGCTGGTTTCAACAGATATGGAACATTCCCGGAGCATCCACGAAGAAACATCCAGCACCTTTCCCTTTAGAACTAGCGACACGCTTAGTGCGCATGTTCTCGTTTGTTGAGGATACCGTTCTCGATCCCTTCTGCGGCTCCGGAACAACAATGGTCGCTGCCTTCAAGAACAACCGGAACAGCATCGGTGTTGAAATTGATCCAGACTATTGCCAGATGGCCGCACGCTACTTGAAAGCAGAAAGCAGTGATCTGTTCTCTGACGCAGAACTGATCTTTGAAAAGGCCACAACTCAGAAGGAAGCTAGCATTGTCAGAGAAGACCGAGAGCTTTACAAAGTTCAACCCGCCCGCAAACCGATGGAGTAGGCCGACCATCTGACAGTTGGCAGTGAATATCCCGTCTGCATACTCAATTGTAGATACGCCAATAGTCAGGTTAGAGACGGGTATTAGGAAGAGAGGCAGTTTTCAGGATAGGCAACTGGCAGCAATTGGCGCTTAGCAATCTGCTCGCCCGATCCTCCTACTAAACCATTTCACCACTTCTTTTTCTTTCATTGTTTTCGACTCTCGACTGCAGACTGCCGACTCCCGACTATGTTTTCAACTCTACGAACCCAATGAACTCTATGAACTTCTGATCTGTGGAATGCCTTGCTCGGCCTGCCCTATGAGGTGAGTCCAGTAGTGATGCTTCTGCAGGGCCTGCCCTGCGTGCCCTGTGCAATCTTTTTTTCATGTATTTCATAGGGCCTGCCTTGTGAAATCTTGTTCTGCTCTTTATTTCACACGGTGAAGTGACTCTAATCCCCTTACTTCATGGGGCCCGTCACCTGTAAATACTATCAGCCCATATGAGCTCCAAAGTCCGAGACGAGCAGGCAGCGATCGAGTTGTCCAAACGCACCGCTTACCAACCGCCGAAGGCGGGTCGGCTCTACACAGGTTAGCCGCTACATTCATTGGCAAAGGAGATAATGCCCCATTAAGACTTATCACAAAAGGGTTGAGAGGCGTCATGCTTTGCTTACTTGGCTATATTTTCCATTAACAACTGTAGCAAATATATGAATTTGGTTATCAAATATAGCAAGATTAGCCCGGTATCCTGGAGCAATATACCCAAGCTCATTGGCTACTCCGAGAAATTCGGCTGGGTAAGTTGATGCCATTCTCAAGGCTTCATCCTTTGGAAGTCCAACGTGCTGAATACAGTTACGAATAGCAGTTGCCATATCAAGAGCGGATCCCGCAAGTGTTCCATCTTCTGTGAGACACATACCGTCCTTTACCTGGATATCGTAACCGCCCAAACGATAACCTCGATTCTGTGGATCGCCCACTGGAGGCATTGCATCTGTGACCAAAAACAATTTTCTGCGACTTTCTGGATAATCGTCTCGAATTTTGGCACGCTTTGCTATTCTAATTGCGGCAAAGTTGACATGGAAACCATCAGCGATAATGCCAGCCCATGCTTTCTTATGATCCAAAGCTGCTCCCACAACGCCTGGCTCTCTTGGTTGAAAAGCACTCATAGCATTAAATAGGTGCGTTGCGCAAGAAGCACCAGCGTCAAATGCTTTCATAGCTTCATCATATGTAGTATTCGTATGACCAATCGATACCAATATGCCCGATTTAGCAATTTCCCTGATCGCGGCATATCCAACCTCTTCGGGAGCAAGCGTTAGAAGCGTTACTCCACTACGAATAGACCGAATTACATTAAGATATTCATCAGAAATCGATCGGATGAAATCCTTGTCGTGAACACCAGCTTTCTTTGCGCTAATAAATGGGCCTTCAATGTGAATTCCCAAAACGCCAGGGACATTTTTGTCAAGACAAGTTTGCACAGCACGAGCAGCTTTCTGCATATCCTGAAGTGGCCCAGTAATAAAAGTGGGCAACAAATCAGTAGTGCCAAATTGCCTGTGGCTCTCTACGATTGTCTTGATTGCTTCAACGTTGGGATGGTCATTGAAGAGTACTCCACCACCACCGTTCACTTGTATGTCAATAAATCCTGGTGCTATACACATTCCATCCACGCTTCTACATTCAATCTTATCAGGAATTTCGCTGCAAGGGACAATACTACGAATACGATCACCGTCAATTATCAACGCCCTATCATATTCAACCTCTTTGCCAGTGTAAATATCGCAATTGGTTAAAGCATACATCTTAGTTATCTCCTTTCATTTCACAAATAGATTTCTTTTCACGGTGTTCCAAAGGATACCATGTTTGAAGTAAGCTTGGCGGCCACCAATGAGTCTGCACCGACAACACAGCCGGAGCCAATCTCTACGTCATCGACAATCAGTACGCGTGCCATGCGCCCACCTGCCTTGCTAAAGCTACTCCTTAGCCTCCTTGTTCTTGTTGAAGGTTCAGCCGTTGTTAACGAGGAGATCCATGTGGAACCGTGCGTATTCGCCTAACACACTCTACACCGTCAACTCTCGGTGATGCTGTCCCACAATCTCATCATAGCCCCGGGAAGTAGAAACAGCGACAATCACTTGCCCAAGATACCCCCTTGCCTTTGACAAGAGACACACGGGGTCCTATTTTGACAATCCATCTAGAAACGATGCAAAACTATTGATGTAAAAGTGATTTAGAATTGAGAAGAAAACGATGTTGCCACAACCAGGGCCACAGCGCGAGGTCAGTCAGAAATCAGTATTCTGTCCGCGGATTTCAAGAGGATGCGAATCGAGTCAGCGAACCGAGATCGATGATCGATTCGTAAGTGTCAGTTCGTTCGACGACGAAGTCCCAGATGTCGTCCGGGTCGGCCGCACCAGGAGCAACACCGAAATGCTTGCCTGCCTCGGAATAGGAGTGAGCGACCAGCCATGAGCAGATGGGGTATCGTGGGTCACTCGTCAGTCGGCGGAAGACGTAGGCTCCGGTCAGCAGCCAGTCGAGAAAGTGGGCAATGATCTTGCCAAAGCCGTAGCGCTTGCCAACTTGTTTGTTGGCCTCAGCGATGATGATCTCGATTTGTTCCGGGTTTAGGTTGTTGGCCCGGTAGACGGCAACCTGTTGTCGCTTCGACAAACCGTACTGCTTCCACAGCCGGTGCTTCTTGACCTTGATCAACGCCTCTACAACCACAGCAGCCTGGATGCCGCCTTCCTCCACAACGACCCCGACATGGTTCACCCTGGATCGCTTCTCACCGAACGAACGCGTGCAAACACGAATGGCTCGGCTGAGCAAATTGCTTCCACGTGTAAAGAAGATATCGCCAGGTTTCAGAAGTACAACCATCATGGGCTCCGATTGTTCCAACCCAGAACGTACAGCATTGATGTGCGCATCGTGAGCACTACAGCTTCCGTGCGAGCAGCATGAGCTGATCGAGCTTCTTGCAGTCGCGGCAATTTTGTCGGCCGTCAGGGATCTCCGGTAGATCGTACAGCACACGGGCACGACGGAAGAGGGGCTCTAGGCCTCCGGGGTCCAGGTCCACATCGTGAATGTAGACAGCAAGAGGCATTCGGAAACCATCATCTGTGCGGACGACGTTACTTCGTGCCGTCTCGTTGTCAGTTACAGGTTGTGCGTACATTAGGGCAAGCTTGGAGACCCTGCCCATCTCAATGTGTTCGGCAATTAAGGCATAACCGTTGAGCTGCGTTGTGTACATCGGCAGGAGCCTGTCCTGATGGTGCGTGTACTTCGCGGTCTTGTAGTCGATGATCGCGATCGTACCGTCAGCAAGTTTGAGGATTCCGTCGGCCGCTCCGGTCAGGAGAATATCGTACTCCTGAATCCGCATCTGGAAGCGCGACCAATGAGGTGGATCGATGTAGCCGACAATGTTCCCGATGTCACGCAACCACAGCGGGGGTTCGGCGAGATCGTCAAACCAGCCATGTACCACACGCTTCGTGTACGCATCGATCGAGCTGAAGATGCCCGGGAAGATCTGGAACGGCAGCTTGTTGCCGGTCTTCATCTTGAGCCAGAAGCACCGTGGGCAGAACCAAGGTTGTGCCAGTTCGCCTAGGATCTTCGCCGAGATGCGGAGTTGAGTCACTACTCCTCCTGCCTTTCGCGCTGCGAAGAGCTTGCCTGCAGAACCGCCCCTCTGAGTTCGCTGAAGCCATGCGGGCCCGCGTTGAGCTTCTTCAGTGACGGCAGCGTGATCGAGTGCTGACTACGTTTCCGCTCGTTCAACACACATGTCGGAAGCACGTAGAACTCCCACTGGTCCAGGTTCAGGGGATCAAGCGTCGATTGCTCCTGGTGCGCTAGGAG
>JAUVYF010000069.1 GCA_030603215.1 Candidatus Bipolaricaulota bacterium | reverse complement strand
CTCCTCGGCCTCAACTTTGGTGCTAGCTGCTACGAGCACGAAGAATGCTCCGGCGGTCGCTATGGCGTAGGCCACCAGATAAAACAGTAGTGATTCAGCACCCAAAACGGATGCGGCAGCGAACCCCATCAAGATGTACCCTGCGTGCGTAATGCTCGAATAGGCAAGTAGCCGCTTGATGTTGGTCTGAGGAAGAGCAAGCAAGGTGCCGACGACCATCGTAATAGCTGCAATCACCCCGAACCACACTTCCCAGTTGACACTGGTATTCAGTAAGGGCTCAAAGAAGATGCGCGCTAGAGCGGCGAATGCTGCAATCTTCGAGATCGAAGCAAGGAAACCAGATATCTGAGCTGGCGCGCCCTCATAGGCGTCAGGCGCCCACCAATGGAACGGAACCGCCGATATCTTAAACCCAAGTCCCGCAATGAACATCAGAGCAGCGACGATAACTATTGGACTACCGGCAAGATCCCCAGTCATGGCTCCAGCAATGGCTGTTAGTTGGGTTTCACCAGTGACACCGTATAGCAGTGACATCGCATAAAGAATAATCGCTGAGGCGAGAATGCCAAGAATGAAGTACTTTAGGACCGCCTCATTGGCCTTGTCCGAATTCTTCCTGAACGCGACCAATGCATATGCCGGAATAGAGAGCAGCTCGATTGCGAGATACAATGTGATAAGTTCCCCTGCCCCCGCAATAATAAGGGCGCCTGCCAGCGAGAACATGAAAAGTGTGTAGTACTCACCTTCGTGAAGGCTGTTCTTGAATGAGGTCATCGATGCGATGACCACAAGAGCACCGACTCCGATGATCACGATTCTGAAGAGATCAGTGAATCCGTCAGCCTTAAAGAACCCATTGAAGGCATCCCCCCCATTGCCTAGGGTGATGAAACTGGCAACAAGCGCAGCTATTAGACCTATTAGGGTAACGACCGGAATGATGTGCTTTTTGCGCGTCTTCATCATGAAGTCCAACGTTAGAATGATGGACGCAAAGCCAAGAATTATAAATTCTGGTATTAGATTTTCAAGACCCATTACATTACTCCTTGACTCAGCCGCCGGTTAACGCTGCAAGCGCAGCGATTGTACTATTCGTCCAGTCCAGAAGGCCGGCTGGGTATACGCCCCAGACTATCGTTAAGGCAACCAAAGGCACGTAGTAAGTAAGCTCTCGCCTACTCACGTCAGGTAATCCCTTGAGATTGTGTCTGACCTCACCCCAGTTAACCCTTTGCATCATATAAACAAAATACGCGGTAGTGATGATCAATCCGAATAGAGCCAGGACAACGTAGACATACATCCCGCCTGCTTGTACCGCTCCAAATATTGAGAAGTATTCACCCCAGAAACCAGCAAGACCTGGAAGTCCCATGGAAGCCAGGGACGTGAATACAAGCAGCCCACCTAGCTTAGGCATACCGTCGCTGAGACCGCCGATCTCTGGTATTTGTCTTGTCTTAGAGCGATCGTAGACCGATCCGACCAGGAAGAATAGCATGGCCGAAATGACACCGTGTGCCATCATCACGTAGTACGCACCGGTAAACCCAAGGGCATTGTTCGCTGCAAGCCCGAGCATCGCAAATCCCATGTGCCCAATGGACGAGTATGCGATCAACTTCTTCAGGTCGGTCTGCGCTAGGGCGAGATAGGATCCATAGATAATATTGACCACACCAAGAACGGCAAACATCGGAATAAACACATCCCAGGCGTCGGGTAAGGTCGGAATGCTGATTCTCATGAACCCATATAGACCCATCTTTAGTAGGATCGCGGCCAAAAGAACGCTCATAATCGTCGGAGCTTCAACGTGTGCATCCGGCAACCACGTATGGAACGGGAACACCGGTACCTTGACCGCGAATGCTAAATAGAACCCAACAAACATCGCTATTTGGACACCAGCTGAGAAGGTCGGAGCGATTTCCCGCAGCTCAAGAATTCCGAAGGTCGTTGCTCCGCCGTAGAAATACATGGCAAGAATCGCCAAAAGCATAAATATACTTCCGAGGAACGTATATATGAAGAACTTGATGGCGGCGTACTCGCGCCTCGGTCCGCCCCAGATGCCGATTAAGAAGTACATCGGAACAATAACAACATCCCAGAATACATAGAACAGGATGTAATCCAGGGCTGCGAATACACCGAGCATACCTACATCGAGGAACAGCAAAAGGGCAAAGAATTCTTTGACTCTGTGGGTGTACTTCCATGCTCCTATAACACACAACATCGTCATAAGCGCGGTCAGGGCGAGGAGCGGCATACTAAGGCCGTCAACGCCTAGTGAATAGTTGATCCCCCATTCGGGTACCCATGATATTTTCTCAACGAACTGCATGTCGGGCGTACCACGCTCGAATATGCCGTATGCGTAGAGGGCGAGCGCAGTCGGGATGGCAGTGAATACAAGTGCTAGCCACTTAACAGCGGATAGCCTCGTCTTCGGAACCGCCATGATAACAAGAGCACCAAGTAGAGGGATAAAGATGATAAGTGTGAGCAATGGAAAGCCGTTCATATTACGAGCTCACCCCAGCAAAGCCTAGAACTAGGACCATCAGCGCTAAGGCGATAAACATGGCCGTTGCGTAGTTCTGCATGTAGCCAGTTTGAATCACTCTGATTCGCATGCCACTGCCCATCACCAGCCTTGCAACACCGTTAACAGCCCAATCAACGCCTCTCTGGTCCGCGGTTAGCGAGGCCTTGCTGAGACTGAATGTGGGTTGAACAAAAGTGTGGTCGTATATCTCATCGATATACCAACTGTTCTGGGCACCTTGACGCAGGAAGTCCAGGGATTTGAGTTTCATAAGATCGAATACCTTTGCATAGTAGATCAGGTAGGAGAGCAGGATGCCGATCAATGCGGCACTCACGGACATGATCACCACAATATTGCTTTCATGAACAATGTTGCCACCACTAGCTGCTAGGAACTCACCCATCCAATGTCCCAGTCCCGCCCATGATCCGATTGGAATACCCGCAATACCTATCAGTATAGTTACGGCTGCCAGAACCATGAATGGCCCCCACATTACCGGAGGCGACTCATGTCCATGTTTTTCCACGATCTCGCTCATCTTCCCTGTGAATGTCACAAAGAGTAGGCGGAATATATAAAAGGCGGTGATAAACACGGTGAAAAGGCCCAGGCCGAACACTAGGTATTCCTGCTTGTCCCACGCTTGAGCAAGAATCATGTCCTTACTCCAGAAACCACTCATCGGTGGCACGCCCGCCAAAGCTAAGGCTCCTATTACGAACGCTATAAAGGACAGTTTCATTCTTCGTCGCACTCCACCCATGTCAAAGATGTTCTGGGTGTGTAACGCGTGAATAACGGCACCCGCCGCCAAGAACAGCATCGCCTTGAAAAAGGCGTGCGTTGTCAGGTGGAACATACTTGCGGTGATACTGCCCACCCCAAGTGCGGCCATCATATACCCAAGTTGGGACATGGTCGAGTAGGCAACGATACGTTTGATGTCAAGAGTAGCCATACCTATTGTCGCTGCGAAGAACGCTGTGAACGCACCAATGATAGCCACTGTAGCCATGGCTACAGTACTCAACTCGAAAATAGGGAACACTCTGGCAACAAGGTATACCCCGGCAGCAACCATGGTGGCCGCGTGAATCAGGGCAGAAACCGGACTCGGCCCGGCCATAGCATCAGGCAACCAAGTATGTAACGGAAATTGGGCGGACTTACCAATCGCACCGATGAACAGCAGGATGGCGATCAAGGTAATCGTCCCGCTCGGCAGAGTCGCAACTATCTCGAACGATGGAGCGTACGCAAAGCTACCGACATAGTAGAACAGGATCATCACTCCCAAGATCATCGGGAAGTCAGCGATCCTAGTGACCACCATGGCTTTTGACGCCGCAGGTGGAACATAGTCTCTCGTGAACCAGAATCCAATCAGGAAGTAAGAGCAAAGTCCGACAAGCTCCCAGGCGATCAACATCTGAATAAAGTTGTTCGCTGCAACGAACGCAAGCATTGAAAAGGTGAACAAGGACATCGCAGCATAGAACCAGTTCAGTCTGGCCTCACCCTTTAGATACCCAATCGAGTAAACCTGGGTTGCAAGGGATACCGCAGTGACAATCACCAGCATCAGGATGGACAGCGGATCAATTAGGAATCCGATACTTATCGGATCATACCCGGGAATCGTAAACCACTCATAGCTCACATCTATCGGAGCCAGCTCACCAGCAGCGAACTTGATCATGATCATTATGGACAGGACCAGAGCTAGCGTCATTGCTCCAATCGATAGATATGGACCGAACTTTAGCTTACGTCCAGTGAGTATGAGAACGGTGAATGCCGCAAAAGGCAGTAACTGTATGAGGATTGTGTAAAGAACCAAACGATCCACTCAGATCAACCTTTCAACAAATTGTATTTATCGACTTCAAGCGTCTGTCGACGCCTGTACAGCATCAATACGATGGCAAGCCCAAGGCCAACCTCACACGCTGCAACAACAATCACAAAGATGGAGAATATCTGCCCCTTCATCGTGAGGGGGGTAATAAAGTTTGAAAAAGCAATTAGATTGATATTCACAGCATTCAGCATCAGTTCAACGGATAGAAGAATCAGTATCGCGCTCTTCTTGGAAAGAGCTCCGAAAAGTCCAATGGCGAAAACGGCTGCTCCTAAAAGGAGGTAACTCTCAAGTGGCATCGTGTCCCCTCCCTAAGGCGATATATACGGCAGCGACCAAAGCTATCAATAGGAGAAATGCTGCAATCTCAAAAGGCAGCAAGTACTCAACGTAGAGTTCCATGCCAAGTTGGGCAACAGTCTGTACCTGATCGATACCAGCGGTTTCCGCGGGAAGAGGCGTAAAGGTCGATCGCGAGACAACCGCGGCCATGATGGCGAAAAACGATACGGCCGCAATCGCAGGACCAACGATGCCAGTCTGACCGAACACTTTGACCTCGGGGTCCTTGCTGATGGTAAGCATGACAACAAACAGGATAAGCACCGTAATCGCACCGGCGTAGACCAATATCTGAGTCGCAGCGAGGAAAGGTGCTTTCAGCTGTAGGAAGATTCCTGCAGTCGCAAGTAGCGCCAAGAGAAAATATAGAACCGCGTGAATAATATTCTTTGAAACGAGGAACATCAGCCCTGAAGCGATCACCATGAACGACAGAATGAAGAATGCTAATTGGTCCGGACTCATGCCGCACCCCCCTTGTTCTTTGCTTCGCTCATATTGTCGTCGTGATGGCGCAGCATCTTCTCTTTATCCCAAACCAGTTCTTCATTGATATAGGTCGTCAACTCAAATTCCGTAGTGTGCCTCAAGGTCCCTGTGGGACAGTACTCTGCACACAAGCCACAGAATGCGCATCGGTTTGCGTACCAATCGTATTTACTGACGACTCTCTTGCCATCTATATCGCTGGCGTTCACGGACAGTGCAAGATCCGGACATATCTTCACACATATTCCACAGCCAATACAGGCTTCGCTCTCGCAATACAAGCAGCGATTAGCCTCACGCAGAAGCTCCTCTGGTGTGTATCCCTTTTCGACCTCATCAAAGTTTGTCAGTCGAGACTCGGGCGGCATTTCCTCCATGTGCTCTCGGGATGAGTACGTATAGCCAGCTTTATGAGGAATAGTGGTCCTCTCCGTAATCGGAGGAGCTTTCTCCCCGCTGAGATACTCGTGCATAGTATCCGCAGCAGCTCTTGCGTCTGCGTATGCCTCGACCACAGTAGCTGCACCATTCACGAGGTCTCCACCAGCGAAAACACCTTCACGGCTTGTAGCGAACTTCTTGTCCACAAGAACCGTGCACCAGCTTTCGTGGATATCAACACCACTGCTGGGAAGATGCCCGCGCGAAACGAGGCATTCAATATCGGGTTTTCTAGAAATTGCGGAAAGAACAAGGTCAGTTTCAATGACGAACTCAGAACCCTCAACAGGACTCGGGCGGCGGCGACCACTTGAGTCCGGCTCGCCAAGCTCCATGCGTACGCATTGCAGCCCCGTGGCTACCTTGCCAGTTTGGCAAACGACTTGGGTGGGAGCGCTCAAATACTCAAACTTGATACCCTCTTCTTCGGCTGCGACGATTTCCATCATCGCCGCTGGCATTTCATTGCGAGATCTTCTGTAAATAATCGTAGCCTCAGCACCAAGTCTCTTGGCCACACGGACACAATCCATCGCGGTGTTACCACCCCCGACAACGACCACGTTCTTCGCCTTAGGCACCTCGTCCATAAGGTCAAGGTTCACGAGTCTGAGGTAATCCTCGCCCGCCATCACGTTTCCGCAACCGTCCTCGTTGGGAATATCAAGTCTCTGAGGGATGAACGCACCTATCGCCAGAAAGACGGCGCTATAGCCCATATCACCGGTAAGATCGTCGATAAGAAAATCTTTGCCAAGTTCCTTGCCGTATTCCATCTTTACGCCGAGGTCCTCGATCTCCTTAACCTCGCGGTCAATAACTTCCGGGGGGAGTCTGTAGTCTGGAATTCCCAACTTCAACATCCCACCAGGCACTGCTTCCCGCTCAAATATTGTTACTGGATAACCCCATTTGGCGAGGTAATAAGCACAATTCAGTCCAGCAGGACCGGATCCGATGATGGCGATTTTCTTTTCTCTATGAATATTAGCCTTGGGCCTGTCGACCTGACCGGCCTTGAACGCCTCGAACTCATGGTCTGCAACGAAACGCTTGACTGCATTAATAGCTAGGGGAGCGTCTTCCTGACGTCTTCTGCAGCCCTCATCCTCACATGGATGGAAGCACACCCTGCCGACGATACCTGGAATAGCGCATCTCTCTTTGATCACATTGTAGGAGCCGATGTAATCACCCTGGGCGGCCTTGGCCAGATACGCCCGTATATCTAGATTTGCGGGACACTTTCCGGTGCACGGCGGCTTGAGCCTATCAATTGGATCTGGCCCTTCATTTACGACGTCGATCAACTCAAGCGCCCCGCGATATCGGGGTGCAATCTCGATCTTCTCGTTGGGATACTTCACTGTGAAAGTGGGCCGAAGTGCATGCTTGAGCGTAAGCTTGAGACCCTTTAATACACCGAACATCTAGTACCTACCTACAAACATCAAAACACCTTCGGTGCTATTACGAGAACAAGACCGGTGATCATCAGGTTCGCCAGTACGAGCGGCAACATAACCTTCCAACCAAGATTCATCAACTGATCGATTCGTACTCGAGGAAAAGTACCTCTGATCCAAATAATCAGATACAAAAGAGCTGATGTCTTCAAAAGTAGCCAAACAGGGGCTAGAAGCGGTACCTCGTTAACGAACGGTCCATCCCATCCACCCAAGAACATCAGGACTCCAACAAGGGCTATGACTACGATGGCCGCGTACTCTGACAACATGAAGAAACCGAACTTCATTCCACTGTACTCAGTACTGTAACCACTAATAAGCTCGGATTCAGCTTCAGGTATATCGAAGGGGGTCCGGTTCAGCTCGGCCAACCCTGCAATTAGATAGAGTATGAAGCCAAGAGGCTGAAGAAAAATAAACCATGAATGAATAGGTCCAATGAGGGTTGCCTGTTGTGCCGCCACGATATCGGAGAGATTCAAACTGCTGGACAGCATGATCACGCCCAGCACAGAGAGAAGCAGAGGAACTTCATAGCTGATCTGCTGTGCAGCAGAACGCAGTCCGCCGAGTATCGAGTACTTATTGTATGAGGACCAACCGGCGACGATCAGACCTACTGGAGTGATCGTCGTGATGGCAAATATCCAGTACACACCAATATCCCAGTCCAATAAAACCAGATCACTGTTAATAGGAATCACAAGGAAGGCAAGGACAGCTGGGATGAACACCATGATCGGGGCCAACCAGAACAACACCTTGTCCGCTTCCCTCGGTACGGTGTCCTCTTTACCGATAAGCTTCACTACATCGGCAACGGTCTGAAGCATTCCATGAAATCCGACCTTCATCGGCCCATAACGTATTTGCAGATCGGTTAGAACCTTACGCTCGACATAGACGAGAGCCACGCCTGCCACTGTCGCAACTGCAATACATAGAATCAACGCGATCAAGATCGCCCAGCCAACACTGACCAGAAGCTCCGACATCTCGACGATCACCTGTCCACCTCACCAAGGACGATATCAAGGATACCTATGTAGGCGACTAAATCCGCGATCTTCCATCCATTGGCAATCTCGGGCAATGCCGAAAGATTGACAAGGCAAGGTGACCTAAACTTCATCCTGTACGGCTTATCAGAACCGTCGCTGACCACCCATACACCCTGCTCGCCGCGGGGGCTTTCTACTCTTGCGTACGCCTCGCCCTTTGGAGGCTTCACATACAGGGGAACGTCAGCACGTATAGGCCCGGGCTCGATCTGCTCGATGGCCTGTTTGATTATCTTTACGCTTTCCAATATCTCATCAAGACGAATCCGGTATGCGTCGAAAAGGTCATTACCTGATTTGGTGACCACGTCAAAATCAACTTTGTCGTAATAGCCGTACGGCTCGTCCTTGCGTACGTCCATCGGGACTCCCATGGCGCGGACAACTGGGCCTGTGAGACCCCACTCAATCGCACGCTCAGGTTTCATGATGTCAAGGTTCTCAGTTCGGGCCTGAAATATTTCA
>JAUVYF010000002.1 GCA_030603215.1 Candidatus Bipolaricaulota bacterium | reverse complement strand
ATCTCATGCTAGGAAGATGAGTGTTGCGCCAATCATGGCAACTACCGTTCCCCCAATGGCGCGGATATCGATCCTTTCCTTGAGAACAAAGTGTGAAACTGGGAGTAGGAAAACAGGGGATAGCGCCATTAACGTGGAAGTGAGCCCCACCGGCGCTAGCCGCAGAGCTACCAGGGAAAGCGTTACTCCAATAAATGGCCCACAAAGCGCTCCGGCAATGGTTGCCCAGCAAGCACGCCGGTGATGCAGTTCTGCAAACGTGGCACAGACCTGCCCTTTAAGCACTGGCCATATCCAGATAGCTGCCGTGGCCGCCAAGATTTGAACTACATTTGTTGACAACGGAGGAAATCCACCGCTCATCCCTTGCTTGCAGAGAATGTAGCGCAATGACTGAGTAACGACAGCGCCAATCGCGTACAACACCCCGATGCGATAATGTCTAACAAGCAATGATTTGTCGCTTTTGCCTGGGCGCCAGACGACAAGTGCAATGCCTGCTACTGTAACAAGAACAGCAACAACTTGCAGTGGCTCGAGCGCTTCACCAAGAAATGCCCAAGCAAGCAGAACGCTGACCACAGGGACAAGCGTCATTATCAAGGAGGTACGATGCGCGCCAAGAGAGGAAAAGGCGCGGAACAACATAGCATCGCCAACAGCAAAACCGATAACCCCTGCCAGGCTTAACCATCCCCAGCGAGAAAGTTCCATATGCAGCGGGAAGGGTTCTCCCATCACGATCAGATGCGTGACCAGAAGAAAAACAAGCGCCAAGGTTAGTCGAAGGCGGTTAAGAATCCTTGGCCCAATTAATCGCACAGCAATTGTGAACAACACATAGGTAAGAGACCAGAATATCGCAGTAGCCAGCGCAGCTAGCTCTCCATACAGCACAGACCCTTCAATCATGCAACACTAACCATGCATTATCGGCTCAAAGCGAGCAATGAAGTGACGCAATGGACCCTCTCCCTCAGCGATCCGGTACCCTGAAAGCCTTGTCTTGTTACTGGCAACGGCTGTCGCTCCTTCAATTACCGCGTCCAAATGTGTACGGGTATACACCCGCCGTGGGATAGCTAATCGCACTAGCTCAAGCTTGGGGAAGATCTCTTTTCCATCTTCACCCTTGTGCGCGAACATTACGCTACCTATCTCTACTGCCCGTACACCTGACTGTATATATAACTCCACTACAAAGGAAAGACCCGGAAACTCTCGTTGAGGGAAATTGGGCAGCAGTTTGTGTATGTCAATGTATATAGCATGCCCACCAGTTGGCTCAACGATGGGGATTCCGTTCCTTTTTAACCCAGCACCAAGATAAGACACTTGGCCAACGCGATCACGTAAGTAGTCAAGATCCAGGACCTCATACAGCCCAACGGCGATCGCCTCCAGATCCCGTCCAGCTAACCCACCGTACGTAACAAACCCCTCCATCAGAATCAGTCGGTCGCGCGTTGCAGCAAGAATCTCGGCATCGTTCATTGCGAGAATTCCACCGATATTTGCCAGTCCATCTTTCTTGGCGCTCATTGTCATTCCATCAGCAAGCGAGAACATCTCTCTCGCGATCTCGATCGGAGAAGCGTGTTGATAACCCTCCTCGCGTTCACGGATGAAGAACGCGTTCTCCGCAAATCGACAGGCATCGATAAAGAATGGGATCCTGTACTCGTGAGCAATTCTGCTTACCTCGCGTAAGTTGGAGAGAGAAACTGGCTGGCCGCCGCCAGTATTGTTGGTGACCGTCATCATTATGAGAGGCATTCGCTCTCTTCCCACTTCGTTGATCAGAGAAAGTAGCTTGTTTGTATCCATATTGCCTTTGAATGGAACAACCTTCTCTGGTTCATACGCTTCTTCAATGACCAGGTCAACTGGCCGGCCACCATTTGCCAAGATGTTTGCTCGAGTAGTATCAAAGTGCATATTGTTAGGGATAACATCATTAACGCTTACCATCGCAGAGAAGAGGATGTTTTCCGCTGCGCGGCCCTGGTGGGTGGGAAGCAAATGTCGAAATCCAAAGATGTCGTGCACGGCTGTCTCAAAGCGCGCAAAGCTGCGGCTGCCGGCATAAGATTCGTCGCCACACATTAGACTCGCCCACTGCTGTTGACTCATTGCTCCAGTCCCAGAATCAGTCAACAGGTCAACATAGATATCCTGCGCGCGAAGGTTGAACACATTGTACCCCGCCTCCTTGATCCTCTCCTTCCTCTCATCTGAGGTGATGATTGCAACTGGTTCAATTACCTTGATTCGATATGGCTTATGAGGGATATCTAACCTCATCTTGATTCTCCTTTTTAGGCAAATTGTATCGCTATACGGTAAGCCTTCACATCAGCAACAATCTGGTGGGAGCCAAGGTCGTTATCGTTGCTCTTCTTTCTTTAAATGGCAAATGATTCATGTTAGTTCACAATAAGCCGAAGGACAACTTGCTGAAAAGCTTTGGTTGACTCAATCATCGCTTGGGCTTTTTTTCATTTAGAAGTTGGTTTGGCAGATTCAAGAAAGCCTTGTCATGCGTGAACAGATCGATCAACTTATTGAGGCAGAGCAGAGAATTACGGCTCAACTCCTTCTGTAGCCGGCTAGAAGACGAGCGGCGTGTCCACGTCGCTCGCGAGGCATTGAAGTACCTATGAAAGGTGAATGGACCATTAAGTAACGCTATAATTGATTTACTATGCAAGGTTCAAAGCAATCAGCTTGTGCGATTATTACTGGGAGTTCGCGTGGCATTGGTGCGGCAACAGCCAAGCGACTAGCTGCAGCCGGCCACGCGGTAACAATCAATTACCTAAACAACACTAGACGAGCCGAAGAGCTGGCACGCGAGATCCACGCAGCTGGAGGACGAGCGTTTCCCTTTCAGGCGGATGTTGCAGACTTCACGCAGGTGGAAGAAATGGTGGAAGAGACAGTAAAACGCTTTGGCAGAATCCAAATCGTCGTCAATAATGCTGGTTTCTCGCAACACTGCACCATTGGCCACATGACTATCAAGGACTGGGACCGATCTGTGGCAGTCAACCTCTCCGCAGCCTTATATGTCGCAAAAGCGGCGCTTCCATACCTGAGAAAGGAGCCCTGGGCAAGAATTATCAACATTTGCTCCTTGCGAGCAATGACTGGCTCCAGTCATGGAGCCCACTATGCTGCTGCTAAATCCGGACTAATCGGGCTCACCAAGTCGCTGGCGTTGGAGCTTGCACCAAGCATTACGGTCAATGCCATCTCACCGGGATATACGAATACAGACATGAATGCTGAAGCGCTGGCAACAAAAGGCGATGCCATTCGAGCGCGTATTCCGGTGAAGCGAGTCGCTGAACCAGAAGAAATCGCTGCCCTTGTCGCCTTTCTCGCTTCACAACAGGCCGGCTACATCACCGGCGAAACGGTCAACGCAAATGGTGGAATCTATATGCAATAGGTGACCAGATCTCGTGTGTTCACACCACCCAGAAAGGACCAATGATAGGCAAATCGACTATGAAGTTTCGTGCATATAATCATGACCAGGATAAGGATGCTATCCGGCAAATCTGGCGGGAGATTGGCTGGTTAACCAAGGAAAAAAGAGAAGAAGACGCGTTGGACCTGTTCTTGACCGCTGGGCACACCACAGTAGCGGAGGTAAACGGCAAGCCTGAATGCCTGGTGGTGAGTATGCCAGGGACAATTCGTTACCTAAAGCAGGAGCTCCCATTCTCCGCGCTTGCCGGAGTAGTAACAAGCAGGATTGCTCGCAAACGTGGATTAGCAAGCCGATTGACAGCCCATGTAGTGGCACACGAAGCTGCTCAAGGGGCACTTGCATGTGGGCTGGGAATGTTTGAACAAGGTTACTATAACCAACTGGGCTTTGGAACAGGATGCTACGATCACTGGTACTCTTTTGATCCAGCACAACTGAAAGTGAGTCTGATCCCGCGTATGCCAGACCGACTTACTGCTGACGACTGGAAGATAGTTCACGCATCGCGTCTTGCCCGCCACCGTGGTCATGGCGCATGCAATCTGACCGCTCCGGAGAACACTCTTTTAGAGATGTTCTGCGGGAGCAATGGGTTTGGCCTTGGCTATCACGATGGGCCGCATGGTGAGTTGGCGCATCACATCTGGTGTTGGACAAAGGATGTAGAACACGGACCATACAACATTTCATGGATGTGTTATGAAACGCGGGAACAGTTCATCGAGCTGCTCGCCGTGATCAAGAGCCTAGGAGATCAGATTCGATTGGTGAAGGTCCGAGAACCACAAGGCATTCAGCTGCAAGACCTGCTTCATCAACCACTCAAGAACCGCCAGGTGACTAAAGACTCTAAGTATGAGAACCAGTTACATGCCGCCGCGTATTGGCAGCTCAGAATCTGCCACCTGACCGAGTGTTTGAAACAGACACATTTGAAGGGAGAAGAACTGCGATTCAATCTTGTGCTTGCTGATCCTATCGGGCAATTCCTGGACGAAGACACACCATGGAATGGAATCGCCGGTAACTATGTGATCACGCTGGGTGAAGAATCACAGGCTTATCCAGGCAAGGATAAGCACTTGCCAACCCTACAGGCATCGGTAAATGCTTTCTCTCGTCTGTGGTTAGGAGTGCGGCCGGCAATAGGATTAGCCTTCACAGATGATATCGTCGGGCCTCCGAGTCTTCTTCGCGACCTCGACCAAGTCATTTCCCTTCCCGATCCCAATCCAGACTGGGATTTCTGATCGTCAGGTACTGCCGTGCGTTTAGCCGCAAAGCTAAAGGGTGAGCCAGTCTCATTGAGAATCGGCAGCGCACAGCTCTCTTGGGACACAATCTAGAATCAACTCTCACCTAGAAGGCAGACTCCCGCGTATTTTACGGACATTTGGACCATTCATAGGTAGTCTTGGTTTCACTATTGGGTGAGGGAAGTTCTTGTTCTATCATGATGGATGATTTCCAATAATCTATGGTTGAGTTTACCTTGGCCACGACAAAAGGCTACCGGGTGATGGGAAAAGTGGGAGTACTAGCCCTAGCAAAAGGGGGGTTGTCTGGGCTGTGCCTCCTTGACAACAGCGGCGGAAGTATTGTGTCAAACCCGATGATACTTACTTCCGTCGCGTTCACGTTGGATAACAACGGATAACAACGAAAAACTTCTGGCTACTAGCGAGAAAAGTCCTTTTCTTGTTAACCACAAGGTTAGACAACCCAGCTAGTGACTCGACAGCGTGGCAACACAGCTTGTCTCACAAGCAAGTATCGCAAGAAGTGAACGCCAAAAGGGCGCTCAGAGCGCGGGAAGTACACCGGTCCCGCCTCGATCCTCACACCGAAGTCGCCGTTGCTAAGAGCAGCGTGTGCACGGTTGATCGCTCCGCGTAGAATCTCGTTGGCAACAGGCTGTTAAGGTGCATTTGTGTCAACTGGCATTGAATCTACCAGTATGGATTCCCACTGGGAATGTCTTGGCAAACGCTGATGACGAGGCTTCTTCTTCGAATGCATTTCCTGTCTCAACATGAACCCTCATCGCCCTGTCCTAGCCCCGAGGATGCGCTTGCGCAACATCTCTCCATACAGTAGCCTTCTTATCATGGCTAAGAAGGTTGTAGCGACTAATCGTAAAGCGCGCCACGATTACGACATTGAAGAGACCTACGAAGCAGGGATAGTTCTTACCGGAACAGAAGTCAAGAGTCTGCGGGCTGGTGGGTGTTCGCTTAAGGACGGGTATGCGTTGATCAAGGATGGAGAGGCCGTGTTGCGCAATGTATACATTTCGTCTTATGAAGAAGGGACAATCCACAATGTCGAACCTAACCGTGAACGACGCCTGTTATTGCATCATCGCGAAATCGTGCGTCTAGCGACCAAGGTACAGGAACGCGGATACACCTTGATTGCCTTGCGTATCTACTTTCGACACGGCTACGCCAAAGTAGAGCTCGGTTTGGCCAAGGGACGCAAAAACTATGACAAACGCCGCAAACTGAAAGAGGAGGATGAAGATCGCCGTACACAGGAAGCGCTGAAGCGGTACAGTCGAGGGCAACGAGTGTAGATATACACGGTGGAAGAATCCTGGAACAAGACTAGCTACGGAAGAGAACTGCTTCACGCTTGAACAACCTGATTGAAGCAGCAATGAGTACCGCTCCGCAAAACGCATTTGCGGCGAAAGTATAGACCAGATGACGAATCTCTAGTGTTCCAACGATAATCTCTTGCAGGGCGTAGAGCGTATTTGCAACTGGAATAAGAAAGCGGGCGCCAAGAAAAGATACTCCTCCTGTCATTGATACCAGCCCTACAAGCACAATGATCATGTAAATCGGCATTAGATAAGTGCTTGCCTCTTTCTGACTGCGGGCAAAACTACCTACAATCACAACCAACGCGGCAAGGATGACGGCAAGCGGCACAAGCACGACGATCATCCAGCCAAAAGCGCCTGCCCCCAGGGAAAAGGTCGCGGTTGCTCCGGTTGGTGCAAGTCCTCCACCGAAAAAGCGTATTCCAATAAGAAGACCAACTGCCGACAGTAGCGACGAGACAAGCGAAACCGTAAGAACAGTAAGGAACTTGCCAAGAACAATCTCAGTACGTGAGAGCTGGCTAACAAGAAGAGTAGCGATTGTCCCACGCTCCTTTTCTCCAGCAGTGATTTCCGCTCCAAGCCCCATGGCGCCTGTTAAAATGGCTAAAACCATGAAATAAGGCAGGAGGCGGCTTATTATCATTTTTCCGATGGACTCACTTGTGGCAATATCTTCCACACGTACAGTTAGCGGAGGAGATAGTTCATCATAATCAACACCCAGGGCATCAAGCTTGCCGCGTATGACCTCTCTTAGGTAGTCCTCAAGAAACGCACTTACTCTAGCGCTCGCCACTGTTCCCACCTGGGTAGTTTGGTCGTAGTAGAGCGTAACATCCAGACTACTTTCCGGCTTACCAGTTTCCTTCTCTAGCAGCATCATCGCTTCGGCAACTCCCAACTTGACGTCGGCGAGCCCCGCTTCTGTGTTATCGTAAAACAGTGAAGTGAGGGTTGCGTTCAGCTGGAGATAGGAAAGAAATCCCACATCCTGCGCGTGGTCAACGACAATTATCCTTGGAATCATCTCCTCAACTCTTGTTTGTTCCACTGTGGTGAAATGTCCAATTACTGCCAAGATCAACGGGTAGAAAAAGAGGGGAAAAAAGATAGTGAGGATCATCGTCCGACGATCACGAAGGGCTCCGATTAACTCCTTAGCAAAGAGAAGGCGAACATTACTCCACATACGTTGCTCAGTCACCTCCCACAACTTCTTTCTCCGAAGCGATATCGCCCACAACAAAGAACAAAAAGATCAACAGGTCGCTTCTCCTCCCACCGCGGCGAAGAAGATATCCTCCAAATCCTCCTTACCGAAGCGACTTCGCAGCGCACCAAGTGTTCCTAGAGCGTGCAGCCGACCATGATAGAGTATACCAATTCGGTTACACAGCTTCTCTGCCACTTGCATGATGTGAGTGGAAAGAATGATCGTGTGCCCTTGTTCTCGAAAGAGTTGAATTGCCTCAATTACTGCTCGTGCAGCCATTACATCCAGGCCAAATGTTGGCTCGTCAAAGATAAGTACTGGAGGATTGTGAATAATGCTGCGAGCAAGCGATAACTTCTGCTTCTCACCGTTTGAGAAGGTTCCCACACGTCGACCAGCAAGAGCTGTTAGCCCTAACATGTTAAGTATTCTCTCGATACGCTCTTCGATTTCAGCCTCTGTCAATCGATTGATACGCCCGAAGAAGCGCAAAGTCTCCTGAGCCGTGAAGCGATCATATAGTCCTGTCTCGGTGGCAAGAAACCCAATTCGCTCTCGCACCCTATCCGGTAAAGCTTTCGTATCGAATCCAGCGACCATCACACTCCCTGAACTTGGAGTAAGAATAGTGGCAAGCATTCGCAAAGTAGTCGTCTTCCCAGCGCCATTTGGCCCAAGCAGACCGAAAATCTCACCACCGTAGCAAGTAAATGACAGGTCATCAACAGCTCGTAGTTCGCCCTTTCGTGTCTTGAAAAGCTTCACGAGATTGCGTACCTCAACCATCGCTTCACTCATATAACTTCCTCTCCTACCATTTCCTGCAATACCTCTGGAATATGTATCCTGCCATCGGGCATTTGGTTGTTTTCAAGTATTGCCGCCATCAATCGGGGTGTAGCAACACCAGATCCGTTCAACGTGTGTACGTACCGTGGCTTCTTCCCTACACCTGGGCGGTAACGTGTATTCCCGCGACGAGCCTGAAAGTCCTCACAATTGCTGCACGAAGAAACTTCATAGTAACGCTCCTGGGCTGGCAGATAGATTTCTATGTCGATTGTCTTACTCGATTGTTGCGCCAAATCCTGAGTGGCAAGGAGCGCAACACGGTAGTGAATTCCAAGTTTCCGCAGTATTTCTTCGGCGTCAACTACCAATTGATCAAGCTCGGCGTAGGATTGCTCAGGCGTAGCAAATTTGAACATCTCTATCTTATTAAACTGATGTATCCGTATGAGGCCTCGCTCATCTTCCCCGTAAGTCCCAGCTTCACGACGGAAACACGTGGTATAAGCAACGTATTTTTTTGGCAGCTCGTCTTGATCAAAGATTTCCCCCCGATGCAGGTTTGCGAGCAGGCTTTCTGCGGTTGGATTCAAGTAAAGATTGTCTTTCTCGCAATGATAGATGTCATCAGCAAATTTCGGAAGCTGCGAAGAAACATACAAGCTCTCTGAATTTGCGAGGAACGGTGGAATAACTGGCGTGTATCCATTCTCTGCGTGATGGGCGAACATGAACTGGACAAGAGCCATCTCTAGGCGCGCCCCTAGACCGGTGTACATGGGAAATCGTGTACCGGCAATCATCGCCGCGCGGCGAAAATCAAGGATCTCCTTCTCCTCACCAATTGCAAGGTGATCCTTGACCTTGAAATCAAATTGTGACTGTTTCCCAAAACTACGTAAAGTAACCTTGTTTCCCTTAACCCCTATTGGCACTGTAGGATGTGGCACGTTTGGAAGCAACGACATAAAGTGATCGATATTAGATAAGATCTTTCTTAGCTCAGAATCAATTTCTGCTATTCTATTGGATACCTCGGAGAGCGAAGCGATCAATTCAGAGGCATCCTCCCCTGCTTTCCTGCAGCGGCCTACCTCCTGAGCCCCGCGGTTTCTCTCTGCTTTTAGCTGTTCAACGCTGTGAATCAGAGAAAGGCGTTGTTGGTCGAGCGTGAGAATTCCTTCGAGCTCAATTGATGAATCCCTTGTCTTGAGCCGCTGTTCAATCCCCACCGGATCTTCACGCAGCCTATGAATATCAAGCATCTATCCTGCCTCCATGACCATAATTCTATGAAAAGAAAACCCGGCTGGCAACGTGAACTGCACCAATAAGAAAGCTATAATCATTGCGACAATGAGAATTCTAACATATTCGAAGGCTCTTTACTCAACTTGGCTTTACTACAGCGCTGATCGCATTTTGTTTGACGCGGGCGAGGGAGCAAGCTCCATACTAGGCAACAAGACATTTGCCATCAAACGGATCTTTCTGTCCCACGGGCATGTCGACCATACCGCTGGGCTACTTTCCCTTGTCAACATACGCAATAATGCAATGGGAGACAAGGAAAAGAAACTTACAATTTACTACCCAAAAGGGAACTCTCTCATCTCCGAGATGATCGCCTTCCTGGCGCGAACCAATCGGCACCTAAACTACATCCTGGAGTGGGTTCCGCTTACCGTGGGGGATACGGTGGAACTTCTTTCAGGACAGCTGCCGCGGTATGTCGAGACTTTTCCCACAGTACATGTGCATAACGAGGTCTCTCTTGGTTACAACATTGTAGAGATCCGTCATCGCTTGAAGCGGAATCTTGTCGGTCTCTCACAAAAGGAAATTGTTAATCTGGTGCAAAAAGAAGGCAAACAAGGAATTACAGAAACTTACCATCAACGTCTGTTTTCCTACGGCGGGGACTCAGTTGCGATAAAACCTGCTTACATACAGAATACTGAGGTCCTTTGCCACGATACCACCTTCCTTGATGAACAGGATCGGAAAGCGTACAAACACGCTACGCTGGCTGAGGCTATCGCTACAGCGGGAGCAGCATGTGTAAAGAAGGAGCTAATTTGTTTTCATATATCCAGTCGATACAAGGAAAAAGTAAAAGAGATCGCAGAAGCAAGTGGACGTTACTCTGAACTAGAATTTAGGGTAATCCTCGTTCCACCAGGTCGGATTCTCAGCATTGCCTAAGCCGTTAGTCAGTTGAAGGCTGCCTGTTGCTTTGGTAGCATCTGCGCAGTATTTGTCACTACAAAGGGAGGAATAATGATTAGCCGTCGCTTCTCTCGTATTCAAACCGAACTTCCCGGGCCAAAATCAGCCGCAGTATTCTCTGCCAAGGAACGCTATGTAGCCTCTCCTCTCACCAGCTACGCGCCATTTATTGTCAAGAAGAGCAGAGGCGCCATAGTTGAAGACCTTGATGGGAATACATTCCTTGATTTTTCCGGCGGTTGGGGCTGCCTTAATGTTGGGCAATGCAACACCCGAGTCGTGGCCGCACTCAAGGATCAAATCGATCAGTACTTGCACACGGATTTCACTGCTGTGCCTTACCAGCCAATGATCGAACTGTCACAACTGCTGTGTGAGCGCGTTCCTGGAAGTTGGGCGAAGAAAGCTGCTTTTTTCAACAGCGGGGCAGAAGCTGTAGAAAATGCTGTGAAGCTCGCTCGTACCTATACAAAGCGAAAGGCGATCCTCGTGTTTGAGAATGCCTTTCACGGAAGGACATTGTTGACAATGACAATGACACATAAGGCCAAACCGTACAAATATGGATTTGGCCCCTTCGCTTCCGACGTCTATCGTCTCCCTTATCCTAACCTCTACCGTTCTGCTATTGAGGAAACGGATATTGAGCAGGCACTCCTCGCCATGGTCGATCCTTCAGAAGTAGCTGTAATGGTTGTTGAGCCAATTATCGGCGAAGGAGGATTCCTTGTCCCCCCTCAATGGTTCCTGCCCGCGATGCGAAGACTAGCTGATCGTTATGGATTTGTTCTTGCGTTTGATGAAATACAGTCCGGCATCGGCCGCACCGGGAAGTTCTTCGCTTATGAACACTTCGATGTGTCTCCCGACCTTGTCTGTGTTGCCAAGTCACTTGGATCGGGACTACCTCTTTCCGGTGTGGTAGGAAAGGCAGAGATCATGGATTCACCGGTTGAGGGCGGAATTGGTGGGACCTATGTTGGAAACCCGCTTGCTTGTCGTGCCGCAATCGAGGTGATCAAATTATTCAATGAAACTGATCTTCTCGAGCGAGCGACTCATGTTGGGGAAAGGATTAAACAAAGATTCAACCTGCTTAAACAACGGTATGATATCGTGGGAGACGTGCGCGGCCTGGGAGCAATGATGGCAATGGAGCTGGTCAAGAACCGGGAGACTAAAGATCCTGCTCCTGACGAAACCGCAAAGATCACCAAAGAGGCGCTATATAGTGGGGCTATCTTTCCCACAGCAGGCTTGTACGGAAACGTCATCCGCGTTCTAACATCACTCGTTATCACCGATGAGCAGATCGATGAGGGAATGGACATCCTTGCCGAAGCTTTCGAGAAGCTGGTAGGCTAGACAACTGGTTCGTTGTGTCTGCCTACTGCTTGGAATCCAATGGCAGCAACAACAGCAATTCCGGCGACCACTCCCCATAGAAGTTGAGGGGCAGTGTTGCCATAGGCGTCGATCAGTACACCGCCAATGAATGGACCAGCGGACCAGCCAAATGCCTCTGCGACTCCAAAAAACCCCATATAGCGCCCCATCTTGTGCTTGGGGGCTATGTTTGCCACAGCGGTAGTAGCGGTCGGAGAGAAGACTACTTCCCCTAATGAAATCACAATCATCGAACCAAGAAGAAAGGAAAATGAGGGAACAATTCCCACAGAGAAATAGCCAACAGCAAAGAGAATAGCCCCTAGCACAAGGGCACGCCGCATTCCCAGCCAGCCACCAAACAATGCCGCTGGCCACTGAAACAAAACAACAACAACACCGTTTAGAGTGTACAGGAAACCAAGTTCCACATCGCTTATCCCAATGAACTCCGTTGAGAAAACTGATAGCGTGCCTGCAAACTGTCCCATTACCAAGAAAAGAATGAAGCTGAATGAACAGAAAACCAGAAACGTCCTGTCGCGTCCTACATCGAGCATTCTCTTCAATGCAAAGCGCCCCTGCTCGCGTGTGTGAATTGACTCCGTAGCAAATAACAGAATGATTATTAGGCCGATGAAGCTTGCTGCGGCGGTAACCAGAAAAAGAGACCAATAGGATATGGTGATCAAGAAACCTCCGATAGATGGGCCAATAGCCCAACCAGCGTTACTGCCAATTCGCAGCACTCCAAACGCCTCCACTCGCCGCTCGGGGCTAACGATATCAGCAACCATTGCGCTTATTCCAGGCTGAGCTAGCGCTCCAACAAAGCGAATCAACAGGAAAATGAGAGCAATGGCAAGATAAGATGCGCGGACGTAAATCGCATACGCCATCAGAAGGAAAACTCCTGTGCGCACCGCCATTGAGCACGAAATGAGGCGCTTACGACCGAATCGATCCGCAAGTTCTCCCCCGGCGATCCTTCCCGCTGAACTAACCAGCGCCGATGCAAGCATAATCGTCCCTACAGCTTTCATTGATATCCCCAGCTCTCGGTAAAGATAAAGACTGACAAACGGCATTGCCACACCGAAGCCAGCGGATACGATTAGACGAGCAGCAAACAGAACCCACAAGCGGCGATCGTAGCGGTCAAAAGGCGCAGTAAGTTGAGTCGGTAAGCGATTCCACAATCGCATATCAGTTAGCCCTTCACCTAACGAAAGAAGAACACAAGTAATGGAGCTATCGCCAAAGCGGGAAGTAGATTTCCCGCCTTGACATCACGCAGATCGAGTAGCTTGAGCGAAAGTGCGATAAGGACTACCCCTCCTGCTGCATTAACCTCCGCCAGGAATAGTGATTCAGAGAACGAGAAGCTCATGGAAGCTCCAGTTGTGGCGCGGGCAATCAAGCTGATTCCGCCTTGATAGACAAGGACAATCACGCTAGAGAAAAGCACCCCTGGGCCAAGCCCAGAAGCAAGTATCATCGAAGAGATCCCATCCATTACCGCCTTTAGGCCAAGGATATGCCAATCACCATATAGGCTGTCACGCAATGCCCCTAGGATTGCCATCGGTCCAACACAAAACAGCAGGCTTGCACTCACCAACCCCTGGGAAATTCCACTGTCGCCCCAGCGAGGGAACCGACTTGCCAGACTTTCCCCCAAATGCATGAGTCTCTGTTCGATCCGAATTCTTGTCCCGATCGCTCCGCCAAGGAGAAGGGAGAGCAGAAGGATAAGAATGTTGTGTGTTTCGATCGCCAGCTGTACTCCCAGAACCAAAGTCACAAGTCCAATCACCATGCTAACAAGCTGAGTTATTTGTGGAGAAACTCTCTTCTTGGCAAACAAGCCAACAATACTTCCAATAAGAATAGTCCCCACATTTATCCAGGTTCCGATCATGTGACAGATCCTACCCGCATAAAGAGAAAGTCACAACAAGTAGACATTCATCACTCACAGGAAAGAAGGGTAGGATTGTCATCGCTGCTACTGTTGTTCTAGAGTGATTTGGGTGATGTACATGAAGAGGGGAATAGACAGATTCATTTGTTTTCTTATTGTGGTGACGTTCAGTTGCTCTGCCTGGAGTATGTCTCTTTGTGACTATCGCTCTCCTGAGAGTACAATATCCGATGTTGGGATGAGCTTCTTGTATCGTTACCTTGATGGTTCGGTTGAACAAGATATCAACCGCGGACAACTGAAGCTTGACTACAACCGGTTATTTAACTCACCAAACTTTGGATATGAACTGTCTTTGAATAACAGCATGACGATCTCAGAGCTGGATCTCTACTCCTTTTCAGCCATGGCAGCCGGAAGTCTACAGTACTATTTCTCCCCTGAGGCACCATATTTCGGCTTTGCCGGTACCGAAATTGAAAGCTCTTCCGACCCCCAATACAAGGCTATTGGACTGTTCGTAAGTCTTGGGATTGGTTACGGGCGATTCACAGATGTGACTCCAATGGTCAGGGCAATGCAGATCGAAGCTTACTTGATAGAAGCAGAATGCATTTCTGGCTCTCTACATGAGATCGATCTGCAATCCATCGCCTACGAAATCGATAACATCAACACTTATGAAGACCTTGCTGATCTTCTAGATGTATTACAAGAAATCATAGAGGGAACCAGGCTTATTAGAATAGGTGGTCTTGGTCCATTTGATCTTTATGAGATGGCGAAAATCATTGAGAAGGGTCGCCGAACACGTTATTGCGGAGGAAGTATCAAGCTGGGGATAGGCTACGAGATTATCGACCCCTACCTAGTGTCAAACGATATCCTGGGAACGGTAGCGTTCAACTATGCTTTTGCTTCCACTCCAAAGTCACAGCTTCTTGTGCAAGGAAGCGCCTCTAGTTCCTACGACATTCTGAATGCCTACCAATTGAAACTTGGCTTAGGATATGACTACGATTTCACAGACATGATTACCCTATCTGCTTCCTATTCCCTCTCTAGAGAGGTAAGAGGCGGTGATCCCATCACTACTCATGACCTGTCCCTGGATCTCATAATTACACCGTCCGTACCGGGTATGAGCATCACATTAGAAGTAGGACTGGCGCAGGACCCGGACTGGATTACAGATATTACACTTCTCATGAGTATGGACTTCTTATAATGTTCTTCGCTACTTGACCTTCCTGTCCGGTTGACTAGGTGGCGTGCAGAGAAAACTAGCATTCAAGTCCCATTCTTGGTTTTATCATGGGCCCCGGGGTTCTCGTTGGTAAGACTGTTGGTAAGAGTTATCTCAGATTGCACGCTTGAGATAGCAACGAACGTCTCATGATGGACTGCGTTAGTCCAGATGCGATAGCGACGCAACTACATCTAGCATCGACTTATCAGACAAGAGTTCTTTAGCCCCTGCAAGTGGGAAATACCGTGCTTCAGCAATCTCATCTGGATCAGGACTTAGTTTCCCGGAGATAGAGATTCGATAGAAGACCATGATCCAGTGGAGCCGGCTCTTGACCCCTAGCTTGGCCCTTACGCAAAAGAGCTGTTCGATTTGTGCTACTACTCCGAGCTCTTCTCCGAATTCGCGGACAAGGCCCTGTTCTGGCGTCTCTCCAAACCGAAGGAATCCACCTGGAAGCGACCAAACCCCTTTAGTGAACCCCCTGCTACCTCTCACTAGCAGTATCTTCCCTTCCCTGCTATTGATGCCTTCTACCACTACTCGCGGCATCCCCGCATGTACTGCCTCGCGCACCAACGAGGTAGCATTGGAATGCAGGGCGATTTCATCCTTACCCAACCACTTGTGGGGGTGTCTGTCTAGCTTGGGTACACAGAAAAGAACAGGTGAACTTGTGGCAAGTGAAGCTATCTGTTCCACTTTGAACGGGATCTCCCCTTCTTGAGGTAGATCAAGAACTCCATTTCGCTTAGTAAGAAACACTTTCCCATCACTTTCTACATAGTATCGCATCATTTCCTCTCCGCTCATTATACGTTTGCAGCTCTACAATTTCAGGGTTGCGTTCAAGATACTAATATGGATAATTGCATACTTGTGACAGACAAGAAAAGAAGGAAAGCCTAAGATATATCCTACAAGAAGATGAGATACTCTAGAATTAGTATCTGAAAGGTTTTTTATGCCGCACTCTAATTCTTCAATAACTGGCATGTCCAATGAAGTAGACGAATTACTGCATCTCTTTGCTCCCTTTCCTGCAAGTGTTATCCCTCTGTTGCAGGAGATTCAAGCCCACTATGGGTACATCTCGGAAGCGAACTTGACACGTGTAGCTACGTATGCTCACACTCCCGAAAGTACGGTATACAGCGTTGCTACCTTTTATTCGCAGTTTCGTCTTACTCGCCCCGGGAGATACTCGATACGCATTTGTCAGGGAACAGCTTGTCACGTGCTCGGAGCAAATTCCATCTGTGAACATCTTGAGGAGCAGCTAGGGGTCAAAGTGGATGAGACAACAGGCGACGGTCTGTTTACCCTGGAAAGTGTCCGTTGTCTTGGCTGTTGCAGTCTGGCTCCGGCAATGATGATTGGCGATAAAATATACGGTCGGTTGACTAGAGGAAAAGTTGACACAATTATTGGTGCCTACCGCAATAGGGAGGAAGAATGAGCCGTGTGACCGAAGTGTGGGTAGGTGTTGCAACATGCGGAGTCGCTGCAGGGGCAGAGTTAGTCTACTCTACATTTGAGTCATCATTGGCAAAACACAACCTACCGGTGACTATGAAGCGGGTTGGATGCATCGGAATGTGTTATAACGAACCGTTGGTAGATGTCGTAACAGCAGATGAGAACCGCTTTACCTATGGACACGTGTGCCCAGAAGATGTTGGGCGTATCGTGACCGAACACGTACTTAACGGTCGACCGGTGAATGAGTTACTTATTCCGGCTGATGGTTTCTTCGAACACCAAGTTCGCATCGTTCTGGAAAACTGTGGATTGATTGACCCCGAAGTGCTAGAGGAGTATCAAGGTCACGATGGCTATAAGGCACTTCAAAGAGTCCTCTCAGAGGTGACGCCAGTCGAAGTAATTGAAGAGATCAAATTATCCGGCCTGCGCGGCCGCGGTGGAGCGGGATTCCCTACCGGTGTCAAGTGGGATTTCGCTGCTCGCGAGCCTGGACCAGAGAAGTTCCTTGTCTGTAATGCCGACGAAGGAGACCCTGGCGCATTCATGGATCGCAGTATTCTTGAAGGTGATCCGCATCGCGTGATTGAGGGAATGATCATTGCTGCCTATGCAATTGGCGCTCCACACGGATATATCTACGTGCGTGCTGAATATCCCATGGCGATCAAGAGATTGAACAAGGCAATTGCTGCAGCTGGCCGGGCTGGCTTTTTGGGAGAGAACATCCTCGGAAGCGCTTTTTCATTTGAAATCAAGATAAAAACAGGTGCAGGGGCTTTTGTATGTGGAGAAGAAACCGCACTGATCGCCTCCATCGAGGGAAAGAGAGGAACGCCTCGACGACGGCCTCCTTATCCGGCTGTTTCTGGACTGTGGGGAAAGCCAACCAATATAAACAACGTGGAAACCCTGGCTAACATCCCCTGGATTATTCGCCACGGAGCAAAGGAATTCGCACACTATGGGACCGAAGACAGTAGAGGGACAAAGGTCTTCGCTCTTGCGGGTAAGATCAACCATAGCGGTTTGATCGAAGTTCCAATGGGAATGTCCATCAACAAGATTGTGTTTGATATTGGAGGAGGACTCCGAGAGAACAAAGAATTCAAGGCCGTGCAAATTGGTGGACCATCGGGTGGCTGCATACCAGCAAGACTTGCCGATGTCCCAGTAGACTACAAATCAATTACACAAACTGGTGCAATCATGGGTTCTGGCGGCCTAATCGTGCTTGATGAAGACACGTGTATGGTAGATGTTACTCGATTTTTCCTCGACTTCACGCAGAAAGAATCTTGTGGGAAGTGCACCTTTTGCCGCATAGGAACAAAACGAATGCTGGAAACCCTGACTCGCATCTGCGACGGAGAAGGAGTACCCGAGGATGTTGACAACCTCATAGAGTTGGCTAACAAAGTCAGGGTCTACTCGTTATGCGGACTTGGCCAGACCGCTCCGAACCCCGTACTCACCACTGTGAAGTACTTTCGCAATGAGTATGACGCTCACATCATCGACAAATCGTGCCCGGCACACGTGTGCCGGGCGTTGATCCACTATGAGATCGATCCATCTGCATGCAAGAATTGCAGGCTATGTACAAAGCAATGCCCAGTACAGGCTATTTCTCAAGGAAAAGGAGATCACCAAGAAATTGATCAATCCATTTGTATTAAGTGTGGCCAGTGCTATGAAGTGTGCCCATTTGGAGCAATCGCCATTCAATAACAAGGGAATCATATGCTCTCAGTTACGATAGATGAAAGGAATGTGTGCGGGCTCAAGGATGAGACAATCCTTGAGTTAGCCCGTCGTATCCGGATTGATATCCCTGCCTTATGCGCTGAAGAGCGGCTTGAGCCATCTGACTCCTGTGGAATTTGTGTCGTTGAAGTAGAAGAAATGGGAGTTGTCAACTCTTGCTCCACCACAATCAAGGATGGTATGGTTATCCATACCAATAGCAGGGCAGCGGGCGAAGTCAGACGAACGGCATTAGAACTGCTCCTAAGTAACCATTGGGGAGATTGCATTGCCCCATGCCAGCTCGCCTGCCCAGCACACACTGACTGCCAAGGCTATGTAAGTCTAGCAGGAAATGGACTGTTTCTTGAAGCCCTTCAATTACTCTATGAAAAACTTCCTTTTCCTGCATCCTTTGGCAGAATTTGTCCTGCTCCGTGCGAGGATGCTTGCCGTCGTCAAATAGCCGATGATCCTTTACAGATCCGCCATATCAAGCGATTCTTAGGGGACAAGGAATTTGACTACGTCCCCAAGGTTGGCAAGGATACGGGGTACCGTATTGCCATCGTGGGCGGCGGGCCGGCAGGGCTGTCTGCTGCCTACTTCCTCAGGCGGAATGGACATGCTGCCGTAGTGTTTGATGCCATGCCCAAGATGGGAGGGATGCTCCGCTACGGCATACCTGACTTTCGCCTCCCCCAAGAAGTACTCGACCGCGAGATTACAGTCCTAGAGAAGATGGGAATCGAGCTTCGCAATGACGTGCGCCTAGGGAAAGAAGTTTCACTGGCTGACCTGGAGCGGGACTTCGATGCCCTATTTCTCGGCCTTGGGGCATGGGGAGCACGCAGCCTCGCTATCCCAGGCAAGGATCACCCGGCTATCTTTCAGGGGATTGACTTCCTGCGAATGGTAAATGAGGGAAGGAAAATGCCTTTGCCCGATCACATTGCTGTAATTGGAGGCGGAAACACAGCTATGGATGCGGCGCGGTCGGCGCTTCGTGTTGGGACGCAAGTAACAGTTCTCTATCGGAGGAGCCGCGAGCAAATGCCAGCTCTTTCAAGGGAGATTGTTGAAGTTGAAGAAGAAGGAGCCGTGTTTCAGTTTCTCACTCAGCCAGTTGAGTTCATCGGTAATGGTAATTTCCTCTCCGGAGTGAAGTGCGTCAAGATGAAGCTCGGCGCCCCTGACGCTCAGGGACGTGCCAGGCCGATTCAGATTGATGACTCCGAATTTGTCGTGCCTGTCAAAGCAGTGATCCTCGCTGTAGGGCAGTTAGTAGATACAGGCTGTCTTGTCCAGTCGCCAGTAGACACCGATCGACGCGGTCGGATCATAGTCAACGAGGAAACCGGACAAACCTCTCATGAGAAGGTATTTGCAGGTGGTGATGTAGTTACGGGTCCCGAATTTGCTGTCAAAGCAGTAGCTGCTGCACACCAAGCAGCTGACGCAATTGAGCATTACCTGCTGAAAGAAAATACCACTCCATCGCTTATCTATACCAACGAAAAGCTCAATGTAACGGAGGCGGATCTCGGAGACGTGCTCCGAGATTCACGGATAACCACATGCGTACGCCCCCCGGCAGAGCGCATCCACGATTTCAGCGAGTACGAAACAAACTTCACTGATGAACAGGTCAAGGAAGAAGGGAAGCGGTGCTTGGGCTGTGGATGTCTGGCTGTTGACCACTGCCTGTTGCGGGACTATGCAACGATGGCTCATGCGTCACAAGACACCTACAAGGGAGAGCTATCTCGTAAACTTCCGGATAACCGGCATCCATTCATCATCCGTGACCCCGGTAAATGCATCGCCTGTGGACGATGTGTGCGTATCTGCGGTGATATTTGTGGTATTCACGCCATCGACTTCGTTGGGCGGGGGATCACCGCCGAGATACAAGCTCCATTTGATCATCCCTGGCAGGAATCCAGCTGCGTCTCCTGTGGTGCATGCGTTGATGCGTGTCCCACTGGAACATTGGAGGACAGAACAGCACTTGAGAAACAGTTACCGATTCAATTCAGAGAGACAAATTCAACGTGCTGCCTGTGTAGCCTTGGCTGTGAAATCAAAGTGGGGAACCTAAACGGCAACTACATGAGAACACTCCCCATCGCAGAACGGGGGATCATCCTTTGTGCCAAGGGGCGCTATGGTTGGCATAAACTGGTCTCAGAACCGCGAATAACTCACCCTCTCATTCGGACAAAGGAAGGCCTTATCAAGGTATCATGGGATGAAGCGTTCAATCATATCAAAGAATCGCTCACCAATGAAGGGTCAGCGACGACCGTAATTGGCGCGGGATATTTGACGAACGAAGAAGCCTATCTTATCGCTCGGCTCGCGCACGAGGGGTTGGACACGCATCTTCTCACAATTGGAGAGCTTAGTGACAAGGGAGTCAGGGTACCGGCACGTGCTATCACTTCTACTGACGCTATCGCCATAGCTGATCTGATTTTCGTTCTTGGCCCTAGATCTCGATACGAAGGGTTTGCTCTCGATATGAAGGTCCGTGCAGCTCAGAGGGCCGGGGCAACTGTAGTTAGCCTTCAGGGGAGACTGGGCGATGCCGACATCGTAATCGATGATAGAGACCCAAGATCAATCATTGAACAGCTTATTGAGCCGGCAGAGAACAAAACAGGCGATGGGCTTACATCGCTTCGCGAACACATTGCCCTCGCCAAACACCCCTTGCTTGTAATTGAGGAACGAATGATCAGCCAAGAGACTGCGCGCACAATCATTAAGCTTGTCAGGGACAAACCATCCTACAAAATCGTGCTGCTTCGTGGGCTGGCAAATGTAAGTGGTCTTATGCGGCTTGGGTTCCGGGCAGGGAACAAGTCCTCATCTGATCAGTTTTCCACATGTTTTGTGTTTGGCGCCAACCCCGGCAAAGACCCCATCTATGCCAGCAAATTGGAACAGGCTAACCTTGTTGTGGTAATGACCCACATGCGGAACGAAACAACGAATTACGCTGATATTGTCTTGCCAATGTCTCTTCCGATTGAATGCCAGGGACATCTGATCGATACTGACAACAGAACTAGGGCGTTATCATCTGATCTTAGCAGTCCCATTCATAAAGAAAACTGGGAGATCATTGTTGAACTTGGTTCTGTGCTCGGCCTAGGCTGGCGCTACGGCGAGCTCCAGACGGTAACAAAGGACACAAACTCTCTCTTGCTTTCTCATTCCGCAAATGAAAGCAGTGGTTCAATCTTTGCGGGTACGGTAAGCTCCTTGGCGCTCGCAATCGAACAGAAGTTGTCCGAAGTAGGGATATAGTCTTTGAGATAGTCGTTAGCGCGACGATCATTAACTAGCATCATCGAAACTCAAGTACTTTGGGTTCGCGCACCTCTTACCAGCTTGACATCTGTAAACAAGAAGCTATTCTGGGAGAGCAATGATGCAAGCGGTTGCCGTAACTGACCTTCACGGAAATATCTCCCTCTACGAGCTCTTGTTGCGCGTCGCCAGTCTATGGAAGCTTACCTCCATCTTTATCACCGGTGACCTTGCCCCTAGCACTCTTCAGGTTCAACAAGATAGCGTCAAGGACATCACTGGCCGCGAACGTGGAGCGGTTGTACAAGAGAAGTTCTTCACCGATCAATTCATCCCTCTTCTCGGTAGCTTTCTCCTCGAACATCGCCATACTGACATCTACACAATTATGGGAAACGATGACCGCCGAGTGAATGAACCCTTGTTGAAGGTGTTCGATGAAGATGTAACAAATTTCCACCTAGTAAATGACCAACTAGTTCCACTACACGATTCCCATCAAAAGCAATCGTTCTTCCCCGGTGAGATACCTCGGCTATGGGTGGCAGGATATCCTTACGTTCCTCCTGGTGGGTCCCTATTGATGGACTGGGTTAAGTATGAGAACCGCGTCAGGCTACGGCCATCAGGAATGGATTCCACCACGGATATCTACGACATGGGGATTGCCACGGATACCCGAGCCCACTCGTCAACAATCGCGGACGACCTCGATGATTTCGAAGCCTATCTGCAACGTGATCCCCGCACCAAAAGCAAGGTCTCCTACAATCCCGCGCGGACAATCCATCTCTTCCACGCCTCTCCTTACAACACACTACTTGACTGGACTACCCCTCGCGGGCGCTACGACTACCTTCGTCTCCTTGATCATGTGGGAAGCGTAGAGATCCGCCGCTTTATCGAGCGCACACAACCTTATCTTGTTCTTTCAGGGCACTGCCACGAGTCCGTTGTCATTGGTAATTACAGGGACGATTTAGGAAAGACGCGCTGCGTTAATCCAGGGAGTCAGACACACCTGGATGTATTGAGCTTAGTGCAATTTGATCTCTACCATCCACAGGAGATGAAACAGTTCTTCATCCACGCACGATGAAGGATTGGAGGCTCCTGTGGGCCAGGAGCCTCCAGACTTTAGAAGTTAACACCATAGACAAACGGGTCTTGCCTCCACCGAACGGAGAATAGCCCCACAGCCACGGTGTTCCCGTTGCTCTTCGACATCCACAAACTGAACATCGAGGAGCCTTGCCGGACCATGAATCGGCCCAAGCAATCCTTGATAAGACGTCACCAATGCTAGATCCAGCCTCTGTAACAGCGCATACGCTTGATCCAGTTTGCGATGAACAATTACGATAAGATCAATATCTGAAGCGATGTGTGCATCTCCATTCATCGCACTTCCATAGAGATAAACACCACACACACCACATTCCAATCCTCCAAGATATCCCGCTATACTCTTTGCGATCCCATATCGAAGTGTACTATGAGTAAGCGCTTCACCGTTACGCAGTGCAATCACAGCTTGCTCTACATCTACATGTAAGCGATCGGCGCAGAAAGCCATTGCACAGTTCAACAGTTCCTCTGATTCAAGCTCCGCTGCTAGCAGACCACTGGGGGTACCAAGGCTCATTTCCATCCACTCTTCACATTGGCCTAGAGGAACACACCGCGCAGTATGGCCGCTTGCGCAACACGTTCAACCCCTAACACAAAGGCTGCCAATCGCAAGGAGATATTCCTTTCCTTGGACAAAGTTAATACCTCCCTTAGAGCACGCTGCATAACTTTCCCAAGACGCTGATTGGTCTCCTCTTCCTCCCAAGGAAGACACTGGATATTCTGCACCCATTCAAAGTAGGAGCAGACAACACCGCCAGCATTGGCAAGGATATCTGGCACAACGACAGTTCCATTCTCTGCCAGGATAACGTCTGCCTCGGGAGTTGTGGGACCGTTCGCTGCTTCAATAATGACATTCGCTCTGACATGCGCTGCATTCTGTGAGGTGATTTGTGCCTCCAATGCAGCAGGAATCAATACATCCACATCAAGAGCGAACAGTTCTTCGTTTGTGATCTCCTCCATAGCAGAAGCATCATAACCGGCAAGCAGGTGGCCTGGGGAACCCTTTACATAGCGGAGAACATCGTCAATATCAAAGCCCTCGCTGCGGTAGTATCCACCCGAGATGTCACTTAGCGCTACAACCTTACCACCCCGCTTGCTGAGCAGTCGGGCCGCAACCGATCCAACATTACCAAAACCCTGCACCGCAATGGTTGCATGGGAGAGGTCAATATCAAGCTGCTGTAGAACTCCAATTGTGATGAACATCACTCCGCGCCCGGTTGCCTCCGTTCGCCCCAAGGCACCGCCAAGTTCAATCGATTTTCCCGTCACGATACCAGGAACTGCTTCACCACGTAGTTGACTGGCTGTATCCACAACCCAGTTCATAATAGATGCGTTTGTATTCACATCCGGAGCAGGAATATCCTGCTTAGGTCCAATGATCGGAAGGATACGTGCGGTATAGCAACGAGTTAACCGCTCTACTTCTCGCTCAGAAAGCCGCGTCGGATCACACACAACTCCGCCTTTTGCCCCACCATATGGCACATTAGCCACAGCGCATTTCCATGTCATCCAACCAGCTAATGCTTTCACCTCATCAAGAGTTACGCCAGGGTGGTAACGAATCCCTCCTTTACATGGCCCACGTGCACTGCTGTACTGAACTCGATATCCAGTAAAGACCTCTATCTCGCCATCGTCACGTGTGATTGGAATGCTCACTTCCAGAGAGCGTTCAGGAGAACGGAGAATCTTCCAGATACCATCCGGAATGCTCGTATGCACACGCGCCAGATCTAGCTGTTGCAACATCATCTGATAGGGATTAATCATTATCCCTACTGCTTCTTTTTGCAGAACCTCAGTTATTCTCTTAGCTGTCATAAGGCTTTACCTCCAACGAGAAAGCATAGGTTCCCTTTCATGCCAAGACTAGGCTAAACGACAGTGGTACAAGTTCATTTTTGCAGCCCTATAGCCATAAGAAATGACATCATTCACATCCCAAACCCGGCAAGATAGTTAGTCGTTGTCCAAGGTGACAAGCATGATAAAGGCCTCCAGTCATGTTCAGATAGCTGCGTGTATCATGTCATTCGCCATACTTATACTAGCTTGATAGGTATACTTATCCCTCACAGATGCCATGTAGTTTCCTGTCGTCTCACATTGGCTGCGACGGAGGATGAGTGTAGTCTTTAGTAATTCGAGCGATGAAAAACGTAATTCAGAAAAATGAAAGACAGAAAGCCGACTGGAAGCAGCTCATTGATAGCTATGCTCCTCTCCACGTCCGTTACCCAGAAGGCGAACTCATCTACCAAGTTGGCGCTTACGCTGCCGGAGTGTACCTTATTACAAGGGGGTTTGTCAGTGACCGGTGTACGGTACAGAACAAGAATCGCCACCTCTCCACATCAGAGATCCTTGGACCGGGTGAGCTCATTGGCTTGGAAATCTTGCTACAGGGATCCGATAATCTGCACGTAAGCCGTGCCCGTGCAATTACCGAAACAGAGCTTTGCTTCTTTGAAAAGGAAAGCTTCTTCAAGATGGCGCAAGAACAGACCATAGTTAAGGATTACTGCATAGATTGCTTAGCACAACGTCTCTACTCCATAAAACGGCGGAGCTACTCTAAGGATCACAAGGCGCACGCGGAGCGGATGTACCAACTCCTCCTTGAACTAGGACAAAAACACGGGGAATACTCGGAGAAGGGGTTGATCCTTCTTCCAACAGAGATCACCGAAGCGGTCCTAGCACAACTACTAGGAATCTCAAATACTAAGCTATCCCGTATCATCGCCTCGGTTACTTGGGTCTCCCTGCTAGGGGAACGGCTTGCCCTCCTCCCAGAGGCATCTCCTCTTAGCTAAACGAAGATAAAGTCCCTTTCGTTACAGGGTTTCTTCTATAATAGAGAGGTAGAACGAGCTGATTCGGGCACGCTCCACTAGGCTGTCCATATCGATGATCGTAATCCGGCTTTGTGCAGTCTTTATCAGCCCTCGTGTACGGAATCGCTTGAGGACGCGCATCAGCGTCTCGATCGACACACCGATCATCTCAGCTAGTGTTTGGCGCGTAACAGGGGGATCAAGTAAGACAGTCCTTCCGTTTTTCTTTCCGTACTTGTTGGCCAAGGCAAGAAGCAGTAAAGCTAGATTACGATCAATCGATTCCACTGCCTCTCGCGTAAGCTTGAACTCAAGCATGATCACCTCGCGGGATAACCACCGACAGAGGTCCGCAAACAGCCGAGGGTGCTTCCTGCTATATGCAAGAATATTAGACCGTTCAAAGAAAACCAAAGAGGATTCAACAATCGCCTTGGCGAACTGAACATTTACCGGGTCCCGCTCGAGGAAAGTTACTTCCAGGCCAAATATTTCGCCTGGGGCAAGGAATCTAAAGATACGCTTTTCCCATCCTTTGCTCGCGTATTTCCCGATAGAAACAAGCCCATCCTGAATAATATACACCCCTGCGGCATAGGCTCCCTCCTGGGCAATAAGTTCCCCAGCATCATAGTGCACTCCCAGGGATATCTCTTGCAGAGTCTCGATTTCCTTGGAGGTAAGAGAAGGGAAAACGTGGGCCAAGAACCCCCCTCTATCACCTGTTGATCCACCATTAATGGACATAGCAGCACCTATTTTAAGAGAATCTGCCTCGATTTCACAGGTCTCAAGCACAAGATCCTCTCTTTTCCTTATTCACGATCCACGCAGGCTTCTGTACAATCGTAACAGTGCCTGCAAACCAGGAGTGCTGGAGTGAACGATACTACGCGGCCAGTCGCCAACTGGAGAGCCGAAGCAGGCGTAGAGCCATCCGACCCCAAGACCGAGAAGGCTTGCGAACAGACGTATGCCTTTACAGGACAAACACGGTGTTGGTGGTTCGAGAAACGCCTTTTGTATGAGACACAAGCAACTACGTAGATGGTCGAATTCTAGGGAGGATCTATATCGATCACCGTCTGTTGGCCTCTCCGCTGGTTAAGCGAGTGAATCCCGCAAAGGACGAGGAAGGTACGTTGCATGTTCCAACATGGAACGTTAGACTTTCGTTTGCCCGTATCTTTTCCCGCAGCTGATCGGGAGATCTGCGTGAGCAGGAACAGTTCCCTACACGATGAATCTCCGCTTGTTGTTTGTATTTGGCTTATCGGCTGGAGAGTGGACACAATGTCAAGAGATCTTTCACGGCTTCTGTCGCCTCGTTCTGTCGTTGTGGTGGGGGCAAGCTCGCGTCCGGGATCGGTTGCGGGTGAGATCCTTCGAAATATCCTACGTTGTGGCTACCACGGGATCGTCTACCCGGTGAACCCGAAGCATGACACGGTTGAAGGCCTCCCCTGCTATGCATCCGTCGATGATCTCCCTAGGAAAGTTGATCTTGCCATCCTCGCCATCAATAAGGATCTTGTCCTTGAGGTTGTCAAACAGTGTGGGGATATGGGGATCATAAACCTGGTGATTATTACCTCAGGATTTAAGGAAAGCGGGAAGCAGGGAATAGAGCGAGAGAAAGAGCTGGCCAAGCTTGTCGAGCATTACTCCTTTAACGTTGTTGGCCCCAACTGCATGGGGATCATCAACAGTCTTCCGGAGGTATCGTTGAATGCCTCCTTCTCCTCTTGGTTCCCAACAGACGGAGAGATAGCATTCGTTTCTCAGAGTGGGTCTGTGGGGGAGACAATTCTCGAGTTCTTCGAGGGAATGAATCTGGGGGTTTCCCTGTTTGTCAACCTGGGCAATCGCGTTGGGCTATCAGAGAACGACTTGCTCGCTCACTTCGCCGATGATGAGCGGATCCAATTAATCTTTCTCTACTTGGAGAGCTTTGCCGACCCGGAGGGGTTTCGCGAACTTGTGGGGCGGATCGGTAGGACGAAACCAATTGTTGTGCTGAAGGCCGGGCGAACAGAGGCGGGGCAGGCAGCAGTAGCTTCACATACTGGATCACTCGCCACCGCAGATAAAATAGTAGATTCCTTTCTGGCGCAAAGCGGCGCGATCCGCGTGGCCTCGATCAAGGAAACGCTTACGGTACTTGGCGCTGTCAGGTGGAACGCGGTCCCAAACGGGAACAGGACGGTAATCCTTACGAACGCCGGTGGGGCAGGAATCATCACAGCAGATGCTTGTGAGCGGATGCGGGTTGACGTGGCACCGCTTCCACGCAAGATTAGAAACGAACTCGCCTCCTTTCTCCCGCCTGAGGCTGGATTGGTAAACCCAATCGACATGATTGCTACGGCCGATTCTTCGGACTACGAAAGAACCCTGCGCATTGCTCTTCCCGTTGTCGATTCAGCTATCGTCATCTTTCGCCCCCCGCTTGTATCTAGAGAGGCTCCAGAGGTTGTCGCGTTGTCAATTCTCCGTGTAGTCAAGGAGAATCCGGGTAAGCCAGTTTTCGTTTGCACCCTTAGCAGGAGCCCAAACATCGCCGGTTTTCGAGAACTGCTGCACAATAACAGAATCCCTGTCTACACTATGCCTGAGACCGCAGCTGACGCCCTCGCCTCCCTTTGCCGGGTAGGGGAACTGCGACGTACCCACGAATTACCACAGAAAGCCCCGGATATCGAAATCGACTACAAACGTGCAAGACGTGTGATCGATGGCGTCCGCGCGAAAGAGCGATCGTCACTTACCTTCGCAGAAGGGGCGGAGGTCCTCTCTGCCTACGGGATTGCGGTCTGTCCTTTTGCTTATATCGAGTATATGGAAGAAGCTCTTGCTTTTGCTCATGAATCGAGGTTTCCTCTCGTTGCCAAGGTCGATGCTCCCGCGCTCTTTCATCGCTTTGAGCAAGGGGCAGTGATCACCGAGATAGCGAATCGAGAGCAGCTCAGGCACGCTATCGAACGACTGAGTGACCTGATAGCGCGCGAAAATTTGCGTGATGGAAAGATCCTCCTGCAGCCAAGCCTATCCGGCCGCGAACTGATATTCGGGTTGAATCGCGATCTTTCTTTCGGTCCTGTGCTGATGTTTGGGATTGGAGGGACGCTCGTCGAGGCGCTGAAAGACGTGTCATTCGGAGTTGCCCCGCTTTCAAGCAGCGATGCTGAGCGGATGATTCGCTCAATTCATGCCTTTCCTCTCCTCGAGGCCTTTCGCGGTCAGCCTCCAATTGATCTTCTTCCGCTCATATCAACTCTACATCGTCTGGGAAGACTCGGACTTGATTTTCCTATGATCGGTGAGATTGATCTGAACCCGTTTATTGCCGGCGAGCGGACAGCCGCGGTTGACATACTGATAAGACTGGAAAAGTAAGTGATTCGTACGTAGCTGTCCTTGACTAGTCCCTCTTTTGCTAACTTCCTCCCCTGCCCCATGCAGTAAGTCCAGGTGTTGTGGCGTTTCCAACCCCCACGAACAGGCAGTTGTTGCAGTTTTTGACCATTACGAGCAGCTTTCTTTCGCAGACATGATCAGTACACGCATCACTTGATGACTAACCGCTGCACTTGGCGTGTCTCACTTACCATCTCTGTTAGGCGGAGAGCTGTAAGCAAGGAGAAAACGAGCCTTAATACTAGAATCGGTAGCCACGCCAGCAAGCGGGTGACGGTCACCAGCGACATGAAGGGACCCACTGCAATACCCAAGGGAATGAACTTTTCATATGGGCTCAAAGTGTCGTCAATGAACTCCTCCACGGCACCCGGAAACTCCTCTCTGAACTCCGACACCATCCTTTCGCGTTCTTCTGCTGGTGCCCGAGCCTCGATCTGCTTTTCCACTTGCTCCATGATGATCCCTTCGTAGTACTCTGGCATCGAGAAACCTTCCCTTTCAATGTGTGCCGCGCACCCAAGATACAAGGACCCGCAAGCCGCTATGATCAAGGCTATCATCAGCGTGGCCTGACCTACCCTAAGCGACTCAGCTGAGAACTTGATCCTGTTGGCGAGCTCCCTGGATACGCTCCAAGAATAGGAGAACGCAGCCAGAACATACACTGCGATCACAATCGCGCTGACCATTGTCAACTGCCAGCCTGCTAGCATGACAAGCCCGGACGCAGCAAAGGTTGTTAACGCAATCCATACAGGCTGCACCAGGGCTGCAACGAGGCCGGCGGTGACCATCACTAGACACAGAGCCAGCAGAAACCACAAAAACAGGTACAAGAGGTCCCATGAGGGTGAGAGTATCAACTCGTAGGTGTGACCAAACTGTCCGCAAATACTTCCAAAGAAATATGTGCTGCCCATTAGCAACGCAGCAAGAAATGCGACCTTCAACCTCTTGTTCATTCTTTCCTCCTTGCTATACCCGGCTTCAGCGCAGAGCACCAGAGACTAATACCTCTATTCCTTTTCAGCCATTCGTAATTGCCTTATCCCCTCTCTAGATGAATGCCACCCAAGCTCCGGCTTTGAGCCCGAAACGATGCAGATCTCTTTCGGGGGTAGTTGTCTGACCCTTCGATGTTGTCTTGCTCATTACCATGGCCATATCCTCTTGCGTTGACAATCTGCTAACTACTATTCTCATAATAGCATACTCTTTTCTAACGTACCAAGCCCGAAGAGGCTGTCCTATTCCTGTGAGCATTACAGATTCGCAGCCCTACATTTAGATTGTGGTCTGTGCTCCTTGAATAACCAATCGGCTGTCCATGTGGCAACAGTTGCCTCGTAGAAGCGACAGAGTGCGTCACCAGCTGAATATTAAGGAAACGAAACCTGTGGCAAAGACGAACGAGCAGGGTGTGTCCCTGGGATTTAGAAGGGTGAGAATCAGTATTGACTTCCTCGTCGCTTCTTGCTATGGTAGGAAGGTATTCTCCATCCAAGAATGCCTAGCAGTGGTAGTTGTCATAGCCCTCTGAAGCAGGACTAGGCGGTGTATATGGTTATCAAGAAGACTCGAGAAGGCGTGTGCGGAAAGCATATCCCCCCCAAAAAAAGCCATTAGGTTATGTCCATACTCAAAGGAAAGGGAGGTGATAGTAGTAGTTTCTAGTTCATCAAGTCGCGTTGTCTGCAGCATTTGCTCAGAGTCCATAAGGAGGTAGTTTTGAAGAGGATAGTTGTTGTAGCTTGTCTGTTGATGTTGGTTGTTTCCATTTGTGTGGTCGGACAGCAAACTTTGGAAACCGTGCTTGCACGAGGAAAGTTAATTGTGGGCGTTAACGCTGTTCTCCCGGGTTTTGGCGCCTTGGATACGGCCACTGGTGAATACGCTGGATTTGATGTCGACTACGGCAGAGCAATCGCTGCGGCTATCGGCGTAGATGTTGAATTTATTCCATTGACTGCAGGAGAACGTTTAACTGCCCTGCAAACAGGTCAGATCGACGTGCTACTCCGCAACACTACTTGGACGCTTACCCGCGATTCCAAAGACCTGGGGCTAGATTTTTGCCCAACAACGTTCTACGATGGACAGGGATTCATCGTCCGCAAGGCTGATGACATCAACTCGATTGATGATATGGACGGAGCCACAGTCTGTGTGACCTCGGGCACGACCACAGAGGGCAACCTGGCCGATGCATTTCGCCTGCACGAGTTGGCGTTAATTACGCAGGTATTTGCCGATACAGAAGCGTCTTTCGGCGCGTACGACGTTGCTGGTTGTGACTGCTACACTAGCGACAAATCTCAGCTGGCGTCACTGCGAACCACTGCCGCTATTCCGGGCGATCACATAATTCTCCCTGATACGATCTCTAAGGAGCCTTTGGGACCGCTAGTCCGCCATGGCGATGATGAGTGGTTTGACATCGTCAAGTGGACTGTATTCGCTACGTTCTTCGCTGAGGAGTATGGTATTACGCAGGCCAACGCGGCTACGTTTGACAGCACCAACCCTGAGATCCGACGTTTCCTCGGACTTGAAGGCGGAATGGGTGCAAAGTTGGGCTTGGCCGAGGACTGGGCGGTAAACGTTATCTCAGCGGTCGGTAACTATGGCGAGATCTACGAGCGTCACCTGGGCCCCAATGGTCTTGACATTCCACGAGCCGGATCGCTTAACGCGCTTTGGACACAGGGTGGGCTGATTTACTGCCCCGCGTGGCGATAGAGTTTTCAACCGATGAGTACAGCCTGTTTCCAAGCAGGCTGTACTCTATTCCTTGTACAGGGAAAGAGTAACTGTTGAGTAACAAGGTATCTTCCTCACATTCGGTCCCCTTTTGGCGCGATGTTCGAGTTTTGCGTGTAATAGGCCAGGTTCTATTTCTTGTGATTATCGCTGCCGGAATATTGTGGTTGCTCAATAATTTACAGGTCAACCTTAGGGCATGCGGTTTGAGAATCAGTTTCAATTTCCTTAAGAATACGGCTGGCTTTCCCATTTCGGAGGGCTTACGGTATAATCCGACTGATGTCCATGGGTACGCATTTTGGGTTGGCATAGTCAATACAATTCGGATCTCTCTGATCGGAATCGTGTTGACAACGATCATCGGAACAGTTGTCGGTATCGCCCGTCTCTCCAGTAACTGGCTTGTAAAAAAGCTAGCCGGCCTGTACGTAGAGGTAGTACGTAACATCCCCTTGCTTGTGCAATTGTTCTTCTGGTACTTTGCGGTGATGCTAACTGCACTACCAATGGTCAAGAACAGCATCGGGCTACCCGGATCAATCTACCTCACCCGTCGTGGGGTGTACTTGCCCTGGATTACACCTGCGGAGTCATTTGGCACGTGGGCGTGGTACATCATCGGTGGCTTGGTTGTGGCAATAGCTGTGTACGTATTCCGGCGCATTCAGCTTAAACGCGCAGAACGCCCAGGCTTTCCCATTATATGGGCAGGAACGATCCTCATCCTGATTTTGGGTGCAGGGTGGTTTCTCACCCCCGGCAACCCGTTGGCTCTGACCATTCCCGTTTTGAAGCGCTTCAACTTCGAAGGAGGGCTCTGGTTATCTACGTCATTCACCTCACTGTTGGTTGGCCTATCGGTATACACCGGGGCATTCATCGCCGAGATCGTGCGGGCAGGGATTCTCGCAGTAAGCAGAGGACAAACCGAGGCAGCCAGGGCAGTGGGATTGAAAAAGGCACACGTTCTTCGCCTGGTAGTACTGCCCCAGGCGCTGCGAGTTATCATCCCGCCTTTGGCTAGTCAATACCTCAACTTGACCAAGAACTCCAGTCTGGCAATCCTCATTGGATATTACGATTTGATGAACGTGGGAACGACCATCTTCAATCAGACCGGTCGCGCCGTCGAGATGATCCTGTTGATCATGGCCAGCTACCTGACAATGAGTCTACTGACCAGCCTGTTAATGAACTACTACAATCGCCGCATGAAATTGGTGGAGCGCTGATCATGGACGAGAATCAACTAGCCGGTTACGCTGACAAGAACCAACTTCCACCTCCTAGTGAGAGGATTCCTGCCATACGGTGGCTGAAGCAAAACCTATTCAGTAGCTGGTTTAATGCGATACTCACTATCGTATCAACGGCGCTCATCATGACGATCGTATTTGGACTCCTTAGGTGGGCCTTGGAAGCACGGTGGGAGGTTATTCCCGCGAACCTGAAGCTGCTATTGGTCGGTACCTATCCCGTGGAATACCTGTGGCGTGTCTGGGCAGTTGTTTATCTTGTCGCTTTCCTGTTGGGGTTTAGCAGCGGAGCCCATGGTGGCTTGATGCGTCGGGTTTCCACCACGGCTGCTTTGGTATCGGTTGTGTTGGCTGTTCTTCCGTTTCCTTGGGGGACTCGAGGATGGCTCCTCGGCATAGCCGTCGCTGCTGCCGCTGGTTTTGGCTTGGGGTATCTTGGCAAGGGCATCCGTTGGTGTAAACGCCTGGAAATCGCTTCCTGGATCTTATCATTCCCGATTAGCCTCATCTTTCTCAATGGGGTGGGGGGAATACTTCCTGTCATTAAGGGAAGAACCATGTGGGGGTTCATGCTCAACTTGATTGGTGCAGTGGTGGGGATCGGTCTTTCATTTCCTGTAGGCGTGCTATTGGCCCTCGGACGGCGGAGCAAGCTGCGGGCCATTCGGCTGGTGTGTACCGCCTACATCGAGATTATCCGCGGTGTGCCGTTGATCAGCCTGCTGTTCATGGCTAGCATTATGCTACAGCTGCTTCTTCCCGCTAGCGTACGACCTGACTTGCTCATCCGCGCGATGTTGACGATTACGGCCTTTTCGGCGGCGTATATGGCAGAGAATGTCCGTGGGGGACTACAAGCTATCCCACAGGGACAGTACGAAGCCGCCTACGCCGTAGGTCTCAACAAAGCGCTGACAACCATACTGATTATTCTACCACAGGCGTTGCGTATAGTCATTCCAGCGATCGTCGGGCAATTCATCGCCCTGTTTATGGATACGACTCTGTTTGGGTTCATAGCGATTCTTGAGCTGTTGAACATCACGCGAAGCATAATGGGTAACCTCGAATGGCGTGGAACCATATTCGAGCTATACGTATTTATCGGAGTTGTGTTTTGGATCTTGTGCTATTCAATGTCCTACGTCAGTCGCAGGATTGAAAAAACACTAGGCGTAGGAGAACGTTAAGAGGAGAGGAGACTTGTCTGTGATAAACAACGAAGGAATTATCATCTACCGCGATGTGCATAAATGGTACGGGGATTTTCATGTGCTTAGAGGGATCACCTTCACGATGCAGAAAGGCGAGGTGGTCGTGATTTGTGGACCCTCTGGCTCCGGAAAATCCACGTGCATCCGCACGATAAACCGCCTGGAAGAGCACCAACGGGGAGAGATCATCGTGGACGGTATCGAGCTAACGAACGATCTGCGCAACATAGAAGCTATCCGGCGTGAAGTTGGCATAGTCTTCCAGCAATTCAATCTATTTCCGCACCTTACCGCACTGCAGAATGTCTCTCTTGCGCCTTTTTGGGTGCTGAAGATGAGGAAGAGCAAGGCAGAAGAAGTCGCGATGAAGCTCCTTGAGCGTGTTGGCATTCCTGAACAGGCACAAAAATACCCAGCACAGCTTTCCGGTGGCCAGCAACAACGGGTGGCCATCGCACGCGCATTGGCGATGACCCCCAAGATCATGCTGTTTGACGAACCGACCTCAGCACTAGATCCGGAGATGATCAAAGAGGTTCTCGACGTGATGAAAAACTTGGCACGTAGCGGCATGACGATGATTGTGGTCACTCACGAAATGGGCTTCGCGCGTGAAGTGGCAGACCGGATCATCTTCTTCGATTATGGTCAGCTGGTCGAGGAGAATACTCCCGAGGAATTCTTTCACAACCCGAAGCACGATCGCACGAAGCTCTTCCTATCTCAGATTCTGGACTACTAGATGGACGCGGCTTTCCTTATGAGATACGGAAGACCCAGTCGGTAACAAGTCCCAAAAAGGCAATGCGTTCTCTTGACAGAGATTTCCTTTTGTGTTATGGATTGAGGAATATTGATTGGCTTTGGCCAGGAGAAAGGAACGGTGTATTATCTGGCGCCAAACCAGTTTGTCGAAATGCAAACGACGACGTCTGCATCGATCAAGAAATTGGCTCGAGAAAGGAGGTTCAATTGAAAGGTGTTTTTGGTCGGTACGCAGATGTTGATCTAGCTAGAGGAATTGTTAGAGGTTATGACGTTCCTGATGAGTGGTACCGAGAATATTTGGGTGGAAGAGGCATCGGTCTTAGGATCCTGCTCGAAGAACTGGAAGGAAAGGAAGATCCCTTAGGGCCCAACAACATCTTGATCTTTGCCACTGGTCCTCTGCAAGGGACAGGAATTGCAGGAGCAGGTCGACATGCTGTAGTCACCAAATCTCCGAAGACCGGAAGTCTCAGTGACAGCTACGCTGGAGGCTTCTGGGCACATGAGCTTGCCACATCTGGGTACGATGGGATCATCATACGAGGAAAGGCGGCCAAACCAGTGTATTTGTCTCTTGTAAATGGCAAGGCAGAGATTCATGATGCAAGTTCCCTTTGGGGCCTCCAGGTTGGCGAGACGGAAGAACTCCTCAAGAGGCAATACGAGGGAGCACGAGTTTCGTCCATCGGGCCTGCGGGCGAAAACCTTGTTAGGTTCGCGTGCATAATTAACGACATGAGTAGAGCAGCAGGCCGCCCTGGTTTCGGGGCCGTGATGGGAAGCAAGAATCTGAAAGCAATTGTAGTGAAAGGTGGGCAAGCGAAATCCTTTCATGATGCAGAAATGTTGGCTGAGATACGCAAGAAAATCGTTCAGGAGCTGATGGGAAACCCTGGGATCCAGGAATTCGGGAAATGGGGATCTTCTGCAGCGGTTATGGGGTTGAACGAAGAAGGGATTCTTCCGACCAAGAATTTTCAAGAGGGCACATTCGATGATGCTGAAAAGATCGATGGCGCGGGTTCTCGCTTCAAGGACATCTTGGTAGGACGTGATAATTGTACCGGTTGCCCGATTCGCTGTAAGCGCCTTGTCAAAGGTGAATTCATGGGAAGGGCGATTGAAGAGAAATACGGTGGGCCGGAATACGAGACGCTTGCTGCCCTTGGCTCGAACTGCCTGAATGCTGATGTGTTATCCATTAGTCTTGGCAACCAACTCTGCAATCGGTACGGCCTGGATACTATTAGCACTGGCGTCGCTATCGCTTTTGCCATGGAAGCGAGCGAGAAGGGCTTAATCGAAGAGAAGATCAAGTGGGGAGATCCAGAAGCGGTAGTCGAGTTAGTCGAAAAGATTGCCTTCCGCGAAGGAATAGGAAATACCCTGGCAGAGGGAATTGATAAGGTTGCTGCAAAGATCGGAGCGGACTTCGCGATGCACATCAAGGGGCAGGAGCTGCCCATGCACGATCCACGAGGGAAGAAAGCCCTTGGCTTGAGTTATGCAACGACTCCACGTGGCGCCCAGCATATGGAGGCATTACACGACGATGGAGCTGAGGGATTAGGCAAGTATGGGACCCCTGAAATCGGAGTGTATGGCCCTATAGATCGTATGTCATGGGACAAGAAACCGCGTTTCTGCAAAATCCATCAAGATCTAGCTTCCTTTGCAAACTCTGTAATCGCATGCACTTACGTCGGCTTCGAGGTTGCAATGTGCTCAGGCTATAATCCCTATCCTCATTTTCGTGAAGCTCTCTATGCAGCCACTGGACTGGAAATTGGAGTGCCAGAGATGCTACTTATCGGTGAGCGAAACTTTAACATGCTCAAATTGGCCGCAGCGCAACAGGGGTATACGCGAAACGATGATGATCTACCAGCACGGCTACGCGAGCCCCTTCCCCGGGGCAATAGCGCGCATGAGGCCATTCCAGAGGACGTTCTGCAAGGTGCAATCGACGAATACTACAAGCTTCGGGGATGGGATGACTATGGTCCTACAGATGAGAAACTAGCCCAGCTAGACATGCGCAAGTTCATTGGGCTCATTGAGCGAGGGGGCTGATGACTAGGATCAGGATTAACCGTGAACGGGTTCAGGTGCTTGGAAAGAGAATTGCCGGATTCAATAGGGTAGATATTGCAAAGCTTCCTAGGAGGCGCTATCTTCCGCATCCCCCGCTTCAAGGCGTTTGCGGAAAGGTTCTCCAAGCCATCAGAGTAGTTATCCCGCCATTGGGGAGGAAGGTGGTGGAGTGTTTGGTGTCAAGACCTCTTAGGAGACTCTCTGTACCTTAAGAAGGCAACTGTATTTTTCAACTGTAGAAGATGGAACTAAGTTGATCGATACCACCGAGCCGTAGACAGAACGTTGCATCACGATTCTTGAGTAACTCCCAATCCCAACACGGTTGTCACCATTATGAGGCCAGGAACTTCGGTGTATACCTTTCTCCTTGACCTGTTCGATGGTCTAGTGTTACTTCTCGCTGAGAGAGGCTTCTGATTGAGACATTGCGACCTCATTTCGGTTCCGGTAGCCAATCTGCCTGAAGGACTGGCTGTATGTCTCAATTCCTTCCCAGGCCTTTTGCGCAACAAAAGCTACATCACCTTTTAACTGAGTAGTTTTACTTAATAGGATATGAGTGTCTGCTGGTAATGTGTGTAGATTTGACGGATGAAGTGGTTATCTTATAGCGAGGTGTCCGCCGATACCATCGCTTGCCGGTAACCCCTGTTTTCCGGTGCGGAGCCCTCCATATAACATGCTCTTAATGGATGTCATACCCTTTCAGGATAATCGCATGCATTACTCTTATTGGACTTTCCCACGGGCTTTGATCTGCCAGACGTCCAGTATTTGGCCATCTCGCAGCACGTACATCTCATCGTAGAGATTTACGGTGGGACAGACATGATTGGGAACGATTTCGATCTTGTCTCCGATCTTCACTATTTGGGCTGGGCCGTGCGTATCGATGACGCCGTGTTCCTCATTCAACACGACGATCCTCGCCTCTGGAAGTTCTTTGATGTACCCATATCCGCAATAGTTGAAAGTAAAGCAATTGCAAACTTCTTCCGGGAACAGAGCCTTGCTACCCGCATCGACCACGATGACGCCGGGACGCGGCATGCTGATAACTGTGGCTAAGACACTCAACGCACATTGGTCCCAGTTCGCGGCACCGACACACACTTCGATGACATCATTGAATACATAGGTCCCAGGACGCATCTCAGTGATGCCTTCAACAGTTGGGATAAAGGGGGCGGATACTGTGGATCCCACGCTAACGACTTTGATGTCGTGACCTACCTTTCGCAGGGTCTCTGCATGGGAGACCATCTTCTGTTCAACCTCCAGTGACTTGCACTCAATGCTCGCTCGTGAGGTACCGTGCTCAACGTGGCCTTCGTGCGTCATAAGACCAAGTAGTTCGATATTGTTTAGAGTGGAAAGATGCTTAGCCAATCTAAGTATCTCTCCCGAATCACTTAGACCACATCGATGCACTCCGGTGTCGATTTCGATCAGAACTTCGAGGTGAACGTTTTTCTGCTGGGCCGCCTCATTCAACATCTGAGCACCAACATGGCTGTCAACAGCCACCGTTAGATAGATCTTCTTTGCAAGCGCTGTAAGTCTGTCCAACTTGCGACGGCCGATGACCTGGTTCGCGATCAATATGTCCTTGATCCCCGCTTCAGCCATTATCTCGGCTTCTCCGAGTTTGGCAACGGTGATCCCGTTCGCCCCGGCTTCGATTTGGAGATTAGCGATCTTGGGGGTTTTGTGAGTCTTGGCATGTGGGCGAAGATTCACTCCATACTTCCTGGCGATCGAAGCCATTGCGCCAATGTTGTTCTTCAGCCGCTCCAAATCCATCAGTAATGCAGGCGTGTCGATGTCATAGTTGACCATAAGCAACGTCTCCTAATATGCTAGTATCTAGTTCCATGAATCCGCATACTTCATGTTGAACAGTGTCGGGCAGACAGCCTTCTTGTGCGCAAGTAGAGCAATTGCCGTATCTTGCACACCTACTCCTGTTAGATCACAAGCCGTAATCTGTTCATCGCTTTCGCGACCGTGCTTGTTGCCCGCTGCGATTTCACCCAATTTGGTCAATGGAACAACCTGAATGAAGCCGGTTTCGACAGTTACAATCACCATCAGCTGACAACTACCTGGCAAACTATGCTGAAGGTTTTCATAGAAGCCAGAAACAATCTTGATCGTGAAACTCTCAAGTCCGTGAATATAGGCGCTTTTGACATCTACTTCTCCTGTTCTCTCTGGAACTGGTATCATCATAATTAAGGGAACCGTTGCCTCGCCTTTGGACAAGTTGACAAAACTCTTCTCTACCGCTTTGAGCGACTCGTTGTCCATCTCCACGCACCGTCGCAGTTCTTCCTCTGTCACTATACGAACGTTCATTGAGCCTTCTCAGCAGCGTACCCCTTAAGTTTTGCGTGTTGAACTCAGAGCTGATAAATTTCTCTGGTCCGCCTTGCTGTTCTGTTCAACGTCTATCGCAAGAGCGAAGCCACCAACTAAGTGTGGAGATTGTTGGTTGTGTGTTAGTTCGGTAAACTCGCCAATCTTTTGCCTTGTTTCCCTGAATGCCTGGTACTCCGAGAGACAGGCATCCCCACCACGCCTCAATAGCAGGGTTCCGCTCAGCAATGGCGGCTGCGGTAACCCATAGGCAAATTGTGGGGTGCAAGGGTCCATTCTACTACCGTCCTTCGGTTTCGTTGACTACCGCGACAACTTGATCCTCCAAGCTACCCGAAGGAACAATCCTTCTATCGAAAACGGCTGTTCCGATCGTGAATGCGGAGGCTCTGGCTTTGACTACACGTCGAATCTGATCAAGGGTGTTCACACTTCCTGCGACGATCACCGGAATCTTCAGTGCGTCAATGACGCGTTCCATCAACTCCTCAGGATTCTCCTTATGGCGGTAGGCCAGCAGATCGATCCCAGCCACCCCCATCTCCTGTTTCTCCAACGCCTCGGCAACGATCTCATCGATCGAGCCATGCAGCACGGAGGGAATGCCGGAGATATTGCCGACGAACGGATAGAATTCGATGCCCGTTCCCTTGATGATCTCCATGACATCTTCCGCGTATTGGCCGTACGATCCGATCAGCCGGTCGACGCCGAGTTCGGCTGCGATCCGCGCTCCACGAAGGGTCGATTCACGGTCTTCGCTGACAACCTCGAGATAACTGGTCAATCCGGCATCGTCAATCGCCTTTTTCAGTTCCACAAGTCGATGCTTGGGGATACCGACGTCTTTGAACCCGATGTTCTTCACTCCGAGGTCCTTTACATCATCAAGAACGCGGATCGGCGTCGGAATCGTCCGATCGTTGTATGTCAGAAAGAAAATGAAAGCAGTCATTTGTTGTATCTCCTTTCGTTCTAGAATCTTCTGCTCGCGGCAAACATTCCGCATAGGTCTTCGTAGAGTTTTGTGTACGCCGCGTACATCCTGGAATATTTCCCGGCAAGCTCGACGCATGGCTCGGCGCTCGCCGGCGCAAGTCTCACCGTCTTGTCGACGGCCTCATCGACGGTCTGCCACACACCGGTCGCTACACCGGCCAAGATGGCCGCGCCAAGGCATCCGGCATCCTGAGGATCCTGAGACACGATGACAGGGCGTTCCGCGATATCGGCTTTCATCTGCAGCCACAGTTCGCTCTTCGCCCCGCCGCCGAGAGACCGGATCTCATCGACCTTGATTCCCAATCCCTCAAACGCGTCGATCAACCTGCGGATCGCAAAGCACAGCGATTCCATGATCGCTCGAATCATGTGAGCCTTTGTGTGCCGCATCGTAAGCCCGAAGAAGACACCCTTGGCATCGGTATTCGATTCAGGCGGCCCCGCCCCCTGCAAATGTGGCAGAACGAGGAGCCCTTCCGAACCGGGCGGAACGTTCGCCGCTTCACCGGTCATCAGATCGTACGCGTCGGCTCCAGCCCGTTCGGCAACCGATAGTTCTTCCTGGCAGAACTTGTCCCTGAACCAGCGGAAGACTATCCCGCCGGTCGTGAACGAATGCGCCATGTACATGTCCGGCAAAGCGAAGTAGAAGCAGGGAATCTTCCCCTCCGGATCTTCGAACGGTTTGTCGACAAGAGCACACATGGCGAGTGCGGCTCCGATGTTCTCCGTCACCACGCCGGGATGGATGCAGCCGACGCCAATCGCGCCGCAAGCTTGATCGAGCCCTCCCGTGGCAACGACGGTGCCGGGAGAAAGGCCCAACTCATGCGCGATCTCCTCCCGAATCGATCCGACGGCTTCGCCCGGCTCCCGGATCTCCGGAAGCCGAGAGGCGGAGATTCCGAGATACGCGAGCATCTCGTTCCACCACTGTTTCGTGCGGATGTTCCAGTACGTGGTTGAACAAAGGAGCGATCCTTCGGATACACACTCCCCGGTCAGCCGGTGGATTAACCAATCCTCGATGAGCAGGAACTTGTCCACCTGCTCGAACAACTCTGGCTCGTTCCGCTTCATCCACAAGATCTTGGCAGCGGGCCATGTCGCACACATCGAGACCTGTCCCGTCCTTCGCAGGAGTTCGCTCTGCGGGAACGCTTCGGCGAGGATCTCCGCCTCCTCGTGCGCACGGTTGTCCATCCAGACAATCGCCGGACGAACCGGGATACCATCCTTGCCCACCGGTATCAGCGTTTCCCCTTGTGCTGAAATCCCGATACAGCGGATGTCCTCCGGAGCAACTGAACCGTTGCCCAAAACTGCTTGAACCCCGCTCTTAACGGCGTTCCAATAGACCTCGACATCCTGTTCGACGACAAGCGCCGATGGAACGATCAATTCGTACTCCTGGGTGGATTTCGCTACCAGGCGTCCGTCATCGGTAAACAGGGCCGTCTTAACCGCCGTCGTCCCGAGATCGAAGCTCAGTATGTATTCGGTCATTATAGTCCTTGTTGTTTCTCTGTACGTCGATCGCTCATAAGGTCGTGACGAAAAGGCCGAGGAATTCGGCCAGATCGCAGAGATCCTCTCGAAGATCGCCCTCGGCCAGAACGAAGTGGTGTTCCATTCCGGCGTCCGCGAGGAGCGACAGAAGATCCTCGTCCGCCCAGGCGGCTTCCAGCTTGGCCAGTGAAACGCCGCCCATCCGGCGCCATTCCTCGAGCGACATTCCCTTGCATTCGACCTGCCCGGCGAACAACCGGTATGAATCCGAATCTTCCCAGACATTGACAAGGGTCGCCTTGTCCATTTTCCGAATCGGGAACTGCACGAAGCAGCCCGTCTCTCCTTCTCCTGCGACCGTCACCTCGTTGAGGCTCGCCGCGAGCGACAGCGCACAGCTGCCGGCGTGTCCGAGATAGAAAACCCCGTTCTCCGGACCGATATGGGCCAGCTCCCCGAGCATCGACGGCGCGGATGAAAGATCTCCGAGGAGGTGCATGACGGTCGTCCGCGCAAGGTCGCCCTCCGTCTCGAGGACGAATCCATCATCTCCGAGCCACGATGCGGCGAGATTGGCGGAGCCCCAAGCATAGGGGTAAGTTTCTATCGTTGCTGCATCAAGCAAGTAGCGCTCTCGAATCTCCTCGATCGCCAGTACCTCCGCTGCTGCTGCGAGCAGGCGGTTCTCCTCCCCCGGTTCGACTGCCGGCAGCCGTCCTTGGCTTGCCTTCGCCCGAACCAGTTCCTTTCGACGATCCAGTGACACCCGCTTGACGGTCTCCAGAAATTCGGTCATCTCGATATGAATCACCGACGCTCCGAAAAGATCTCCGAGATCCCATTCCCCCGGAGTCATGTCCTGCGGTCCGAACGTCCGCCACGTCGACCGGGGGCCGATCAGACCGATGTGACGAGGTTGGTCCCGATGCGCAGCCTTCGCGACACGGGCGTATCGGTCGACCGCATCGCAGATTCGATCTTCGCTCGGCGTCCCGTATGCGAGTTTGAAGCCGATCCCCCGATTGTGCAGGATCCCCGCGAAATGCTGGACCGCGGCGACGGAATACGTTTCTGGATACGGCAATCCCCACAGGAAAAGCGGAGCTCCGCTGGACCGCGAGATCAAGTATGGAATCGAATCTCTGGCCCACGTTGCGTGGATCAGGACAGCCAAATCGACGTTCTCACTACGGAATCGGGTGCCCACTTCAACGGCGCCCGCATCGCTAAGAACGGTCTCCTCGTGTTTGATGACGACTACACCTCTGCGTTCCAGCTGATCCCCGGCTTCGGCCAACAGCGAACCCGCTCGTTCAAGCCCGGATTCTGCTTCGTTGCCAACAACTGCCAGACCTACTCGGGCGTTCATGGATAGATACCTCCTTGTGCTAGTAGTTGGTTGCGTTCTGTCTTAGAGGAACCTCATCTCAAACAGGTTCTTCCACCAGAGGTCCTCGCTTCACCGCTGATCTTGGCTAGCCCTTCGTGCTCACAAACGTTCTCAGCGCAGCCTTATCATTCAAGGAATCAATCAATCGTGTCAACTCTTCTCTTGTATTGTAAGGAGCAATCCCGACTCTTATCAGGCCTCCTTGATCCCGCAGGCCAAGACGTTCGACCAATCTGGTAGCAAAAAAATCCCCATGCCAGACAAACAGACCTCTCTTGCCAAGGTAGTCAGCCACTTCATAGGGGGTAAAACCGTTGTAGGTGAAGGAAACCGTCGATGTTCGCGGATGTCCTGCTGGAGGGCCGTAAATCTTGATGCCATCAATATTCGACAACTCTCTGATCAGATACTGTGTCAACCCTTCTTCGTATTCATAAAATGCAAGCAAACTTGCTACAATCAGATTACGCCTGGTGTCGTCATTGCTTTCCGCGCTCTTTTTGGACTCTTTCCCGAATTTTGCCCCTATGTCAGCAACAAAATCCACCGCTGCTGCCGCACCAGCAATTCCTTCGTGATGAAGCGTACCAGTTTCAATCATGTCAGGCGGGTAGCTCTTTTGCGGTCGTACACGCATCGGGCTGAGTTTACTCAGTACCTCTTTCTTGGCATACATAACACCAATGTGGGGACCAAAGAACTTGTAGGCCGAGCAAAAGAGGAAGTCTGTCCCGATCTCCCTCACGTTGATCGGGCGGTGGGCCGCATAATGGACAGCATCAACAATACTGAAAGCACCTACAGAATGGGCCATTTCAACAATCTTCTTCACATCTGTGATGGTACCGACAGCGTTTGATGCATAGTTAACCGCAACCACTTTCGTGACTGGAGATAGCTTTCTCTCAAAGTCATCCATGTCGAGCGTACAGGTCTCCGTGTCAACAGCTACCTCTTCGACTATGATTCCACGATCTCGAAGCTGCTCCCACGGTGCTCGGTTTCCTTCATGATCGATCTCTGTTATGAGGACTTTGTCGCCCACCGTCATCTCTCTCATCAACGCCTGGGCAAGCGCAAAGTTCAAGGTAGTCATGTTGGCACCGAAGACGACTTCATTTGACAAACAATTGAAGAAGTCGGCAAACGTACAACGAGCGTCTTTTAGCATCTGATCGGTCTTTCTGCTGGTCTTAAACGCAGCTTCGACATTCGCGTTCGCGTTGATCAGGTAGTCCTCTACGGCATCAATCACCGTCTGGGGAACCTGGTATCCTCCCGGTCCGTCCAAAAAAGCCACTGGATAACCGTTTACGGTATTTGCAAGCGAAGGAAGCTCCTTCCTCATGTGAGTGCTTAGTGTCTGCATCAATGCTCATCTCCTTTCCGAAGTTATGAATGGGTACCGAAATAAGTACGGGATCTCTTTCCCTGTCCGTGATGATATTAGGCCATATTTAGATCCATAGCTTCCCTGTTGCCACGATCTCAACGAGACTGTGGCTAATGTACGCCTGTGTCACCTTCCTGTCTTGAACAACGAGGCGCAACTCGATAGTTTCGGGTCCGTCCAGCCTGAATACGTCGCCCCCCGCTTCAAAAAGCAGGGAGATATTCCCATTTTCGTCGATCTCTCCGTTTTCCAACATGGCGAGACCCACAGCAACGGTCCCTGTCCCACATGATGGCTCGTAGTACCTCTGGTCAAGACCATGAGGGAAGACGAGACGTCCAGAGTGGCTCTTGGAGTGCAGATCATACAGTGAGAACATGGAGGTCTCCCGTTCGATGTATCTGTGGAATTCACGTTGCGCGTCCTGGAACATGAGAAACTCTTTCTCGCCCATTTGCTCAAATCTGATGTCGGGATAGACCCGTTTCGCAGCATCACCATTCATGACGAGGAAGGAGCCAACCTTAAGTGCATCTATACCGGCAACTTTGAGGTGTTCAATACCCAAGGTATAACACTCCTCCACAAACGCTGTCATCTCAGTGAATACTCGCTCAGCTTTCCCGTCCTGATGAAGGATTCTTAACCGAACCAGCCCTACGCCAGTTTCTAGAACCACATTCGTCTCCGGTTCCTCAATTGTCAGCCCAACGTGAGACGCTAGATCGGTTTCAACAATTGCTTTGCCCAAGACTTGAGTTAATCCACCGCACATGCCGAGGAGCTCATATGACGTCGCGTCGAGTGCCTCCACCTTGATGTCAGCGATTTCAGACTGATACACAAGTCCTGAGTTATGTCCTCCGATGCTGGGCTTGGCAAGCACAGATGCTGCAACCGCAATCCCCTTTCCTTCTGGCATCTGGTCTGCGTAAAGCAGGACAATCTCATTCCCCCCCATGTGACCTTTGATGAAATCCACCTTTTTACTTTCCATCCCGATCCTCCCCATTCCTTAGGCCCATCCCCTCTTTCGGTAGATAGACGCCCTGTCTACTCTCCGCATACAACTACGATCAGCTTCGCTATACACATGACATCGCTGCTACCCTCATTTCGTGAGTTTCTTCGTATGTGGATCTATCAGGTCGCGGAGACCATCCCCCAAGAGATTGAATCCCAGGACCGTGACCAGGATAGCTACACCGGGCAGGATGCTAAGCCAAGGGGCATTGAAGAAATAGTTGCGCCCCGTGCTCAACATACTCCCCCACTCCGGCAGCGGTGGCTGTGCACCAAGCCCAAGAAATCCCAGGGATGCAGCAATGAGAATTGCATCACCAATTCCGAGGGTTCCTATGACTATTATAGGCATTATGCTGTTGGGCAGTATATGCTTGAAAAGCATTCTGAGATTGGAGCAGCCTATTGCTTGTGCTGCCTCTACATAGTTTTCCTCTTTCACTGATAACGTTTTGGATCGTGCCAAACGACACGTGCCGCACCAGTTCGTTATCCCCAACGCGATAAACAAGTTATGTAATCCCGGCCCCAATAAGGCCATGAGGGCCAGTGCGAAGATCAATACCGGTATTGACAGAGTCACGTTTGTCACGAACATGATGATATCATCCCAAACCCGCCCGTAGAAACCGCCAACTATCCCCAACGTGCCACCGATAACTGTGTTCGCAAGCTGAGCGATTATTCCCACTAAGAGAGAGATTCGTGCACCGAAAAGAACTCGGCTCAACATATCTCGCCCGCAATGGTCGGTTCCTAACAGGTAACGGCTATCTTCCCCGATTCCCAGTAACGCATCGTTCAGATCGCCATGCGCGTAGTGATAAGGAGAAAGCAGGGGCGCAAACACCGCGATGAAGCAAACCATTATCACAATAGTTGCGCCTATGACCGCGTTCTTCTTCCGCAAGAAACGCTTCACGCCTTGATGGCTCAACTCAACGTCCTCCCCGATCGATACAATGTCAATTAATAGCGGATCCGTGGATCCAAGAAGCCATACCCCACATCGATAGCGAGGTTCAAGATAAGAAAAGCCAATACCATAATTAGGATCGCTGCTTGCATACTCGGAATGTCGCGTCCCAAGATCGAGACCACCAACAGACGGCCGATTCCAGGCAAGCCGAATACCTCCTCGATAACCACCGTGTTTGCAAACAGCCAACCGCTTTCTAGTCCAACGATGGTTAGGATCGGAACCAGCGCATTACGAAAAATGTGCTTTCCTCTTACGCTAAAGAGTGAAAGGCCTTTAGCTTTGGCCGTCCTTACATAGTCCTGACTAGCTACATCAAGCATACTTGATCGCGTTATTCTTGCAATGAGACCAATGTATCTGAACCCCAAGGCAAGAGATGGAAGAATCAGGAAGAGTATGTTACCCGAGCTGTATCCGCTTGTAGGCAAGAGCCCCCACTTGACAGCCACGACTAGCATCAGCATCAACCCCACCCAGAACTCCGGCACCGACACTCCGACAATTGCTGTGACCATGCAGACGAGATCGATGATTGAACCTCTGTGAATGGCAGCCAAGAAGCCGAACGTTAAGCCGCCCACAACCGCCAGGAGTATCGAGATTCCGGCCAATTTCAAGGTGACCGGCAGGCGCTCCTTTATTACATCGCTTAACACTTCATCCGTGCGATAGGAGGTTCCCAGATCTCCTCTAAGCAATCCGCCGAGGAACCTAAAATACCGCACATAGGCCGGATCATTTAAGCCCCATTGCTCGCGTAGTTGAGCGATCCCCTCTATGTTTGCAACCCCTCGCTTGAAACCGGCTGCACGAACGAACGCGGCGTCCCCAGGAAGAAGGTTTAGGACAACGAATATTATGAAGGTTACTGCAATGATCGTGGGTATAAAAGCAAGAAAACGCCTTATAATAAATGTCAACATGCTATTAACAATCCCTTTGATCAGCGAGGGAGTAGCCACGATCTTTCACTTCGAGCCACTCCCTCGCTCCACTCTACCGAGACCTACGCTCTTGGTGAGCGCTCATCCACCCAAACCTTATGGTATTGTTGGTACTTGAGGTCGATTGGCATGTGCTGCATGCCATGGACCCAAACCTGTGTCCCAAAGACCACTGTGCTAAAATTAATCGCAATCCAGGGAGCATCATCGGTTACGATTCTCTCGATTTCTCTAAGCAATTCGGTCCGCTCGACGTCATCGACTGTCAGGACAGCTTCGTCGATCAGAGCATCGACTACAGGATTCGAGTATCGAAGCCAGTTGGTGGCACCAAAGTTCTTTGAATGGAACCGTTGAACAAACTGCAAGGCAATAGGCTCACCGCCGTGTGAATCCACATAGGACTCGTAGTTGCCCGTCAAAGCGTCCATCTCAACGGTTCCATACTCCGTTGGAACAAGCCTGCAGTGGACACCGATTGCTGCAAAATACGGCAGAAGTGGTTCGATTGCCGGAATTCCCCAAGTGGCGGAAGTTGGGTCACCAACTACTGAGAATGTAAACCCATCTGGATAGCCCGCTTCAACCAGCAACTCCTTCGCTTTTTCGGGACTGTAGTAATACCCAGATACGCCTTTCAGTGGGATGTTAAAACCTGGAGGGAAGATTCCGGCCCCTGTTGCGGAGATGGGGACGTTGTTAAGATAGACTCTAACGTATGCATCACGGTCAATTGCATAATTGAGCGCCTGGCGCACACGTTTGTCCTGGAACGGCCCCCATTCATTGTTAAACCCAAGATGACGGGTCCACAGTTCCGCGACCTTAAGCTCCTGGAAGTTGGGGTCGTTCTGCCAACGCGGGTAATTGGTGGGGCTGCTCCAAAAAGCATCAATCTCCCGGGCTTGGAAGGCGGCTCCTGCTGCCGGGTAGTCTGACAACCGCCTGAAAACAAGTGTGTCCAGATAAGGCCGTCCGCCGTAGTACTCCTCAAAGGCTTTCAGCGTGATCGTGTCACCTCTCCAGCTCTCGAGCATGAACGGACCAGCGCCAACCGGATTCCTTCCAAATTGGCCGTCACCTACTGCCTCAACTGCTTCAGAAGGTACAACTCCAGCACCTGGCTCGCCCAGTGTTGTAAGGAAAGTTAAATCCATGCCCTTGAGAGTGATTCGAAGAGTGTAGTCGTCCACTACCTCGATCCCTGCAATGCTTTCTGCCTCACCGTTTCGAAACTCGTCTGCTCCAACAACATTGCCAAAGATGTAGACGCTGATTCCACCCCGCTTGGGATCCATGAGTCGCTCAAAAGAGTATTTACAATCCTGCGCGATCACTTCCCGACCATTTTGGAAGCTTGCACCATGACGAAGGTGGAATGTGTAAACAGTACCATCCTCGCTGATTTCCCAGGACTCAGCAAGGCCAGACTCTACGGAGAGCTCTGGAGTCCACGTGACTAGGCCCCGGTGAACCTGCATGATGACGCTCCCTGTTTCAGCGTCGGTGATTGAAGAGCGCAGCGGATCCAGTGTGATCACTTCACTCGGGTTAATCATATTGACGAAGGTCCCGCCATACCTCGGTTGATCTTGCCCTACACAGGCAGCAAGAGAAGCCACCACTATCAACGGTACCAAAATCCCTACTAAACAAAACCTGCTTATTCGCATGAATCCTCCTTATAAAATCTAGCATTCAACCTGATTGCCCGTACCACACCATTCTGCATATCTTAGGCAGTACATCACCCCCTTATCGTAAAAGGTAATAAAAGTGGAGAGTGCGGTGAAACAAAACGCGTTGCTTTCCATCAGGGTGCAATAGCAATGTGTTATCGAAAGAACCCATCTGGGTATGCAAGGTAGGATGGTATATCAGAGGAACTGTTCGGTTTTTCCTTAGAGAATATGTAGCATCAAGGTCCAACACCGCCGCCTGCCGATAGCTATAACTCCTTGTAGGAGTTAGATAGTCAGCAATTTAGTAGTATACTAAGACACTGGAACGATGTCAAGACTTCGCATTGCCTCACTAAGAATAAGCTCATATGACCCGTCAAGTCATCAACTGCTGATCTCATCTCGTACCTCCACCCTCGGACCATCTGGACGATCCTGCAACTGCCTCCACATGAGCCCTAAAGTCCGAGAGGAGCAGCCAGCGATTTCTTGCGAAGAAGAACAACCATCCTTCTCTCGGGGCCAACACTGTTAATCCTGGCAGGAGGAGCCGGCAAGAGAGAGTCGATGGAGGACGGCGATTCTATCTCTAGATTCGACCAAATATCTGTTATCGTTCGGTGATAATCGATCATCATAAATGATCGTTCCAATCTGCCCTTCCATGGCAAGACCAATCGCTAGCCGGATAATTCCTCCACCAGCTTCTCGAGGCCGAGCAGGCGCGAACCTTTCACCAACAGGAGGTTTCGATCTCCTTTAAGCGTATCTCTGATGCGATCGGCAAGTCTCAGCTTGGTAGCAAAAACGATCGTCCCTAAAGGAACACAGTCGAGCAGAATTTGGGCTCCTTCGGTTGCCGATTCCCCAACCGGAAAGATC
>JAUVYF010000039.1 GCA_030603215.1 Candidatus Bipolaricaulota bacterium | reverse complement strand
GTACCACCTGAGGTAGCGGCAACGTTACAGAACATCGCGCAAGCAGCGGCCCTGAAGTTGAAAAAGGTACTCGAGACATTTGGAGAGATGACGCCTGAGGTTTACGCGGACGTCATCCCGGAAGGGGCAGCACAAGCAGCTGTACAGAGGCCCCCGCAAATGCCAGGTATGGAAGGAGGTCCAGGTGGCGGAGCACAATGACATTACAGACTTGATCGCGAACCCGGCATGGGAAGAGATCAAAGAGGAACTCGAAGCTCGAAAGGAGGTCCTACTCAGCAAGTTGCTGAACCTGGACGAGCCGGAGGCTATTGAGTATAAATTGATTATGAAGGTTCTTAGCAGGCCAAGAGAAATGTTGGACGAGCTAAGGGCAGAAAAACAAGGAGGCAAATAAATGCCAGATCCACTAAAGCCAGGAGAACCGGGTTATGTCGACCCGGCCCTGAAGAAAGATGAACCAAAGCCAGGCGAGTCGGGCTACGTCGAACCTAAGAAGGACGAACCGAAGCCCGGCGAGGAGCCCAAGAAGGAACCGCTCTCGGCAAAACTCGAAGGCGACAAGGTTCCTGAAAAGTTCAGAGGCAAAACCATTGCAGAGGCGCTCACACTGATGGGTGCGACTGACACAGAACTCACGAAGGCGAAGGAGGAGCTCAAGCAGTGGTACAAATTCGGTCAGGAGTTGGAAACGCAGAAGGCAGGAGAGACAAAAGAGAAGCAGTTCGACCCGATGGAGCACTTGGACGAGGATCAGGGGAAAGCTATCATGACCTTGATAGGAGAAGCGATGAAACCGTTCGGGATTGCTATGGACGCTTATATGTTAGAGCGAGTTGAGCAAACCAGACCTGACTTCGGCGAGTACAAGGAGAGAGCGATGAAGATCTTCAGAGATCTACCGACTCAGCACAAGTACCATCCGCTGTATGGGTTAGACTTTGCTTATCGGTTTGCGAAAGCAGAGAAGGAAGGCGGACCACCGCCACCCGGACCTGGTCCTTCTCATATGGGACCATCGAACGTGGGCGGAGACACAACGCCGAAGGAAGGCGCCCTTACGAAGGCAGAGCTTTATGTAGCGGAGAAGATGAACATGTCACCAGAGAGTTATAAGAAGTATAAGGAAGAGCAATCTCCGACTGAGGCCATCGAGGCAAAGACAAAAATAGGAGAGAAGTAAAATGGGAGAACTTGACGAGATTCTGAGACAAGTAAAACAACAGACGGGCCAGGAATACCGCATGATCCGTCTGGACGACGCTAACGTTACGATCAAGCGGTTCAGGGGTTACGATTTTGTGTTAGCAGATGACCCTGAAGTCAAAGGCACAATCCTCGCGAAAGACTGCAAAAGCCCAGACAGTAAGATCAAGATAGGGGGCAGTGCTTTAGCAAGAATTTCGAAGAAGGATGCGCAGAAGCATCGCGAGAAGGTTGCTAAGCGGACCGCAACGAAACTGGCACTAATCAAAGGTACTTATCACAAAGAAGGAGAGAATATCAAACGCCAAATGGGCAAAGGTCATTCTCACTTCAAAACAATCTTTAAAGCGGAGGAATGAAATCAACTTGTACCGATAACCGATCTCAGACAGGTCGGCCGGACTGAGCAAGGTGAAAATAAATTAGGAGGAAAACATGGCCACATACGCAGGCACTTATGCGCCGCGCATTGGTAGCATGATGGATGGCACTCCTCCCGTAGTTTGGAACTGCCCTATAGCAGCTTCTCAGACTGTTAAAGCTGGAGACTTCGTTGTCAGAACCAACGGTCTTGTGGTTACTTGTGCAGCCGACGGAACGATGACTCTTGGAATTGCAATGGAAGACGCACCGGACGACGAAGGAAAAATTCTAATTGGAGTCGCAACTGCTCAGACGTTGTTCATGCTCCCCGTACACCACGGCACACCCGGAAACGCAGTTATAGAAGCAGCGGACACGGACGTGACGAAGACCTACGACCTTTCTTACGAGACCTTGCCTTATTGGTTCGTCGATAAGGAGGGCTCAGCTGGTATAGGCGTTAAGATTCACAAGTTCGTGGATCCACTTGCAACGCTCAACGGGTTAGTTCTAGCTTCGATCGACTACGATCACAGGGAGGTAAAATAATGCCTAGCTCACCAATGACAAGAGGCGCTTTTGCGGACCTCATGTTCCCGGGCCTGAACGAGGCCTATCTGATCGCGTTCAATGAATACCCAGAAGAGTACAATCAGTTCCTGAATGTTGGAAGCAGCAGCATGCGTCAAGAGGACGATTATGTTGCTGCTGGGTTCGGCCTAGTACCTGAGAAGGGAGAGGGCGACCAGCCGATATTCGATGTCATGAAGACAGTAGGAACGAAGCGCTATACACATCTCACCTATTCAATGGGATACGAGGTAACCGAGGAGTGTGTGGAAGACGAGCTTTATGGAATCATGAAGCAAGGTTCCAAGACACTCGCGACCGCAGTCAAACAGACAGTGGATACGCTTGCAGCAGCAGTTCTCAATGATGCGTTCACAGCAGGTACAGGCGTTGACGGTTCTTTTCTATGTGCGACCGATCACACGCCAGTGAAGTCCGGTTCCGATCAGGCTAACAAGCCAACCGTGGACTGCGACTTCGACCCTGTAGCACTCGACAATGCGACGCTGGAGTTCGAAGAGTGGAGGAACGATAATGATCTGCCGATCATGATCAAGCCCAAGTACGTTATCAGCGGTCCGAAGCAGAGGAAGATCATCGGTCAGACACTCGGAGGCGAGAAGATGCCTTTCACTGCGGACAACACTATCAATGCTGTTCGAGAGTGGGAGCTTCAGAGAATCATTCTTCATTACCTTGATGATGAGGACGTTTGGTTCGTGACATCACGACCAGCGGATCACTTCATGAAGCTGTTTTGGAGAGTGAGACCTCGCTTCAGAGGCTACGATGACCCAAACACGGGAAACGCAAGATTTCTCGTGAGGTTCCGACTTTCTGTAGGCTTCACACACTGGTGGGGAGTTTATGGTTCGTCGGGAGGATAGAAATCACTATGGTTAGGGGGCCTTGTATCGGGGGATTAAGGCCCTCTAGTCAAAACAGTTGCCACATGACACGACCCCCGGGTGTTGACCCGAAAGGTATGTGGCAAGGAGGAATTAAATGACTACGTTTGGAGATCAAGTTTTTCAACACGGCGGAGTTCCAGTCGCTTCGAATAGGCTGTTACCCGCCGACGCACGCTTAGTTGCTCCAGCAGGAGATTACAAACCTTACAAGCATTGGTATCCCAGGTGGAAGAGAAGCAGGTTTCACACTACTATTCCTGTCGCGTACAATGCTTGTGCAGGCAGTAAGAACGAAGTAATTCACCTTGCACTTGGCGACCACACTCTAGACGAAACGCTTACTTGGAGCAAGGACAACACCCACCTTCTCGGTACGTCAATAACCAGGTACCAGCCGATGTTGGACATCTGGCAGGGTGCTGCGTTCACTCCTATGATCGAGGTAAGCGGGGATGGTAATGTCTTCTCTGATATGACCATTCGGCACGGTACAGAAGCAGCTGATGTCATAGGGATGCTAATTTCTGGGGACGACAATGTCTTCGAGAACGTGTTCGTCGCTACTCCTCAGGTAGCCGGACAGGACGTAGCTGAATACAGAGGCGTCAGGATCAGCGGTCACAATAACTACTTCTACAGATGCATGTTTGGAAGCGATAGAGGCAGTGCGCAGCGCGATCAAGCGAACTACAACATGGTCATTGACGGAGTTTCTAATGTCTTCGAGGACTGCGTCTTCTTTGCAGTAATAAATGGCACTGCCCCGTTCTTCTTAGGCCTCAGTATAGACTACGTCAGAGACACTCGAGTGACGATATTCAAGAACTGTACGTTCATCGCTTATTCGTCGGATTGGACTGTTACAATGGCTAAGGCTATCGAGTGCGGCGTTAGTACAGCTGGTGGCTTTTACTTCGATCCCTTCTGCCAATTTGTTAACGTTACCAAGATTGCTGATGTATCAGATAGCGGACACTTGTGGATGGCTTCGGCTGCAGTGGCACCGTCGAATGCTACTGGGATATCGAAAAGGAACCTAGGAGCATAACATGATAAGAGAATCAATTTGTCCAATGTGTCACAAGGAAGTTGAAATCGACGCAGCTGGCCGTTGTGTGATCTGCGGTCATCTGATACTGGAACCTGAGAAGAAACCGAAGGCCAAGAAGAAAGCAAAATAGGAGAGGGGCGCAAGCCCCCTCTCTTTCTCTAAGGAGGAAAGAATGTCTGATAAGATAGGAAGCGATATAATACTTGTTACGTCGGCTGCAAGGTTTGCAGCAACTGGCAACGCTTACACTACGCCTTTCAAGCATGCCTGGCACTACACTGAAGGTATCTTCACTCTAGCGGCAAGCCAAGCCGCTGGTCAGTACGGTAACGAGACTCTCGACGTGTGGGTAATGTCTTACAGCACTTACACGCAGACTTGGCGCGTGATTGGTCAGTTCACTCAGATTACAAACGCTGAGGCTGGCCTGGAGCAGACAATAGAGAAACCTTACGCCTTGGGTAGGTGGCTCAGTTGCAAATGGGCGATTGCCAACGCGATTGAGGTCGAGGCGTACACATTCAGCGTTAGTGGATCGGTGAAATGAGCGACTTCATGAGAAGCATTCCCATTACCCCCGACATGGTAGGTCTATGGGTGCCAAGTGGCCAGAATCGAGCCGCGAATCTCGTTAAGCCTGAACTTGGTGGTCAATGCTACGGCCCTCATCCGAATGTGCCTGTTATCAGCACGTTTCAGCCCCCGAACATATTGCTGGATGGTGGATTGAATGTATGGAGTGATGCGACCCATCTGAGCAGTTGGATAGAAGAGCCGAGTGAAGCCTCGACAGTCAATAGGGAGGCGACGGAAAAAATCGAAGGGAATTATTCATGTCGATTAGACATTGATGCAAGTAATAGCAATGCTCAAATTCGTCAAAGTGGTAGGTCTTTAATACCATTAAAAAGATATAAATTGGTAATCTGGTATATGAATTCCCTGGTTGGTAAGACAGCGATTGCTGATTTACGGAGCGCAGGAGCTGAAGTTTTTCTCCAAGAGGACGGCACTTGGAAGGATAGCTATGCTAGTATTAATTTACCCAATTCATTGATATGGACGTCATATGAGTTGCCATTTTATGGACATGCTGATTATTCAACTTATCAGCTTCTCTTAAAAAGAGGAAGCGCCGCCTCCTCCTCAATCTACTTCGACAACATGTCCATCAAGGAACTCAAGCCCTCTCTCATCAACCCTTCTGTCGGTTGGCATTTCATAACAGATGATTATATTCATTGCGGGAATGATTCAAGTTTGGATTTACGGACTAAGATAACAGTTGGGGCATGGGTGTATATAAACTCTCTAACTGATGCAGGAATAGTAGGAAGGAGATATTATGGTCAGTATACTTATGGTTTGAGGATAGAGACCAATAGGCTCCGCATGATGATATATGACACTGATGGTGCGAAACGCACGGCGATGTTAAGCACAGCCCTAGTGTTAAAAAAATGGCATTGTGTTATTGGAACATTTGATGTCGATGGAGGAAGCGATAATCTCAATATTTATACAAACACTATATTAGGGATCCCTACAACTGCGTCACTCGGCCCTCACACGGGCACAAATAACTATATCGGGGCGGTAGGTTGGGACCTTAAGTTTTTTGACGGCTACATAGCCCTTCCCTTCATAGCGAAAGCAACTTGGACTCAACAGCAGGGTGATAATTTCTATAATGCTACAAAGGGCTTATTTTCGCCGAGAGGGGTTTTATGAAATACTCACTTTGTGGAAACTTAGTTGGTTTATCGGACACCTATATTCAGGCGATAAAAACAAAGCTCAACGCAATCCCGAAGGCAGATTATTGGAAGCAGGATGCACAGTTCTCCAAGAGCGTAGATGAGCAAGGAGAAAGCACGCTTAGTTTTTCAATTCCCTTCCACAAGAAAACCATGAGGAGTGCCTTCGTCCAGAATTGGATAAGGTTCTATTCGGAGACAAAAACCATAGAAGACCCGGAGACTGGAGAGACTTACGAGACCAGAGTTAGGAAATTCGAGGTGAAGGATGCGATAAAGACCCTGTGGTCTAAGTGCAAACCAGGCTCAAGAATCTGGCTCGAGCTTCATGACCACGACGAAACAGCCCGTAGCGGATGCAAGATAGAGGAGCTAGCAAGCAAATGAAAAAGCGCTGGGGTCGCAGAGTCGCAGCCGCTGTCGCTTGGGCTGTTCTGAACTACACCACTATTCACTTGCAACCAACGCTAGAGCTAGACGTCGGTCTTGTTAATCTCATCGTAGAGAAGTCGACGTGGATCGCTGGCTTACTCATCATTGGGCTTTCCGGTACCGACGCAGTTCATGACTACGCGAGGAAAAATGACACAAGATAAGAACCGAGGAATACCCACAGGTTACAAGGTAAAACTCACCGTGAAGGAGCGCTTGGGTTTGGACACGTTGCTTCCTGAGAAGGCTGGCAGAATTGGGAACCAGCTGATAGAGGACGTAACCGAGAAGACGAAGTTCACGCAGAAGGAAATGGAGACTCTCGACCTTAAGCTGACACCGGGACCTAAGGGCACCACTCGTTGGACCTGGGACTCCAAGAAGGAGAAAGAGAAGCAAATCGAGTTCACGAAGACAGAGATGCTTTTTCTGCAGAAGCGTGCCGATCTATTAGACGATGATGAAGACATCGCTCGCGCCATATGGTCCTTAGTAAAGAAGTTAGATGTATTCAGGGTAAAAGGATGAACGATAAAGACAAGCAAGTTCTCGAGCAACCAGAAGAGCCAAAGGACTTGATAGAGACGGAGCAAAAGAGCCAACGGATCCTAGGCCGTGACGAACCAGGTGAATTCGATCACGATGTAGTGACACTAGGTTCCTTCAAGTCCTCCGGTGAAGGCCTGAATCAACTTGCTGGTCCTCTCTCGCTCGAGAGTTGGCTTGAGATTCCCCACAGAGACGAAGACCCGACTGCTTGGGGAACTAACGAGCAGGGTCGGTGTTTCTTTGATACCGGTATAAAGACTTTCAAGTTCTGGGACGGGACGCGATTCCTAGGTCTTATAGCTGGGCCTGCTAGCATGTTCACTGAAGGAGCGATTCCTTTCGGAACAGTAACGGGTTCGCTGACTGAAGATGCTACCAACCTCATCTGGAACGATACCCTAAACGTCCTGGAAATCTTAGCACCCAATAAGAATGTCTACATTGGCAAGGGTGTAATTGGGGCTGGAAACAGCCTTAGTAGTTGGGGAGTTTTTGTGGGGTATGAAGCTGGACACGATAATTATATTGGGATGCATAACACGCTAGTCGGTTACTTAGCAGGTCATGTCATGACAGAGAGTTCATACAACACTTGCGTCGGAGCACGTGCCGGGCAGTACATAACAACCGGGGATGGAAACAACACCTGTATTGGCAAGGCTGCTGGCCCACAAGGCACCGGTGCCTATAACGTCGCTGTAGGCGCGAATAGCGGAAATTATATGACGACTGGTAGCAAAAACACTTGTCTTGGTTGGAGCGCTGACGTTACTCACACCTACGCTCTTTATAGGATAGCTATTGGTTATAACGCACAAAGTTTCGAAGACCATCTCTGTGTTATTGGCGGGCTATTAACGGGGACCGATATGCACTTGGCTATCTTCGGTAAGAGGGAGTTTCGCTTCTACGATGCTGGTCTTTCCCCTAACTATGTAGGTTTTGAGGCTCCTGACTTGGACGCTGACCAGATATGGGTCCTGCCTGCGGCTGACGGGAATGCTGGCGATGTCCTGTCGACAGACGGTGCAGGCAACTTAAGTTGGGTGGCACCATGATTAGATGGAGACCTAACAGACGCGTAACGTTCAACAGGTGGAAGGACTGTCCCCGATGCGGTCTGTCTTGGCCCGAGAAAGTATTCAGGAGAGAGCCCGAAAGTGGCTCGCTTGTATGTCCTGAATGCTTTGACGAGCCAAGCTACGCTTATCAGAAGTCGCAGAGCGAGCTCAAGGAGAGCATAGGGCGTAAAAGTGCTCCCTGGGACCCAGATTGAGGAGGCTTGAATGAACTTCGGAACGATAAAAAGGCATGTAGCACGAAACTTGGGCAACGTGACAGGCATCGACGCCTACATCGAACAGTGGATCAACAACTGCTATCTCGACCTTATCACGATGGGCAAGTTTCCAGAACTGCAACGTTTCGCTCCTATCCCAGTTCCGGCACTCGACAGTACAACGACTTGGTACACTGAAGCGTACGTGCCCGACCACGCGATGGCGACGAATGCTCTGTTCCCGATCAGCCTGCGTGATACTACAAACAACGTACCGTTGAAGCAGCGAGGCATCAGGTGGTACGATCGACATAAGAGTACCGTGGAGGGTAAGCCGCGTATTTATGCTATCTACGGGGGTCGTTACTATCTCGACCCACCTCCTGACGATGCTTACGCGATTCAGGAGCGCTTCAGGAAGAAGGTTTCACTCCCTGCGATGTCAGTAGACAGTCAGACGCCGATCATCGGGCAGGAATGGCACGAGGCCATCGAGCTCGGAGCCACCTATAGGGGAGCGCGAAGCTTAGCGCACGCAGACGCGGGCAAGTGGCTCGGGGACCTGAAGGCGTTCATGGTAACGCATTCAGAACAACACACTGAGGAGGAAGAAGATGTCGACATCGGATTTAGCATTAAAATGTAACGAAGGCGCAAGCGTCGAGGGCACTCTGACGCTAGAGCACTATCGCGAGGGAGAGCTCTTACTAGAGCGCGTCATGTCGAACTTAGAGATGGACGCTTACAAGGCGCTCCGAGCAAACCTGCGTATAGGGTCAGGCACGGCGCCCTCGCACATTGCGATAGGAACCGGAACGACAGAAGAGGCTGTAGATGACGCAGCGATGGAAGAGGAAGTTGACAGGCAGGCTGCCACTCGGTCTCTGACTACTATTACAATAGAAGACGATACATCGCAGTACACTTACACGTTCACGCTCGCGGCAGATACTGAAGTTACCGAAGCTGGCCTGTTGAATGCTCTCTCAGACGGGCTTTTGTGCTACCATCGAGTGTTCACAGCTGTTCCGTGTCTGGAGAACGATACTTTGAAAGTAACTTGGAGGGCAAAGTCGTAAAATGGCTCTTACAGAACGAGTAACTAATAACTACGACAAATGGACGCAGAGCGGTGACCTGACCTGGGAACTGCGCGACGATGACAGTAAGGCCAGGCTCACGTCTGACGCACTCGGCAACGCTTCTCACAGCGCCATAGAGAAGTCGTTCGAACTCACCGGTGAGGCGGCAGTGAAGACGGCAACCTTGACCGTTGCACGGACCAAGTACAAGGCCGCTCGGGGAGGTCGCGCTGTAGCTGCCATAAAACTGAAGGACGCGGACGACGTATGGCACTCTCTCCCCATCAGTTTTAGCGCCGGCTCTGGCCTGCTAACGTTCCTAGATGAACTCGATATTAAGTCCTACTTGACGAAGGAGGGCACTTACATACTTCGGTTCTCCGCCACGGTTAAGGCAACTGATGTGGGCTACTGGATCCCTTCCTACTATCAGTTCAACGACGTAAGCCTAATGGCAGAAAAGTACGTGGACTGGGAGAAGACGTTCCTGGAGTCAGCACCTGCCACTGAATCGTACGTCTCTGGGATGACTTTCCTGGAACCGGCACCTGCTACGGAGTACTTCATGCTCGGCAGAACTGTGCCGCTAGCATCCGTAGACGAGAAGCTTCTGGTTGCAAAGACTGACAAGAAGGTCTATGAGTTCGTAGACGGAGCGCCTGAAGGCATTTTCGATATCCACGATGAGGACTTCGGTATGCCTGGCGTCGATAAGACGTTTGACAAGGCGCAGTTTAGCAGTCCTGCTGAAGCGCCACACACAGTCGAGGTGTTGATTAGCACTGACTCAGGTCTCACGTGGACTTCATATGGTTTGTACACAGTTTCGAAAGGGGTTGCTGGTCGCGTGTCCGTGTGGATCACTGCCGAGAAGTTTTGCGTGCGTTTTAAGGGCGCCGGTCTGAATCTCGACGCTTACTCACTGTATGGTGTTCCGAGAGGAGCGGAGGTGCCGGAGGTAACATGATCAAGAAGCTGATTTTTGAGTACGCTCCTCTTATCAAGGAGACTGTTGACACAGAAGCCTTGCTATGGGCCGTGTACGAGTGCGAGAAGTATACCCGGCAGTATAGAACGCCTCGATTCGAACCTGCGTATGCCCCAGGCGGTCTTTATTTCAGGAGCTCCTCGATGGTCAGGCAGGAGTACGCACGATGGGGTTCTTCTGCAGCCTGTAGCTATAGTAATTTTCAAATCATGTTCATCGTGGCTAGAGAGCTTGGGTACGACGCACCTCCGTTAGCGCTTGACAAGGACAGTGTAGCTTTGCCGTACGTTGTTCGTTACATCAACGTACGGATTCTAGCGACACCCGGTGTGGAGACCGTCGAGAATATTGCAGACGCTTACAACTCCGGCACGTACCGGGATGCAAACGTACCAGAGCGCTATATCAATAAGTTCGTGCGTAAGTACAAGCAGCATTTAGCACGATTGGAGAGGGAGCGCGATGCTCAAGTTTGATCCGAAGACAGGTCGCCTGATTCGGCGCGTCGTTGGCATGCGAGGTATGAATACACTTCGTCCGCGTAGGATCAGTGAAGAAGGTTTACGGGAAGGCGAAGCTACCTACACTCTGAACGTTCGCGTCCGCTCAGGTCATGTCGTGCCGGGCAAAGAAGTTGGCAGTGAGGCTTACTCGAGTCATCCGGACGAGAAGATTAGGCACATGTTCGAGGCCGCGTTCGCTACCCCACGGCTTATTTCATTGGGCACTACTAAGGCCTGGGCGCAAGCAACAGGGGACCCTGTTCTTAAGACACCGTCACCTGCGTTCTCAACACCCACGACTTCATACCCCCTGTGGCAGGGTTTCACAATGCTGCAGAAGGCCAGTCCGGTTGCAGTTGTTAATAACGCAGGCGTCAATGAACCACATTACTTTGATCCGTTTGAGCGTACGCTAGCTTACGACGCCGGTGACAAGGGCGGTGGCGACGTTCCTGACGTAGGCGACACCGTCGAAGGAGGCAGCGGCTCCGTAGGCACGATCATGGCTATTACTACAGATACAGGTGCCTGGGATGCCGAACCTGGAGATGCAGCCGGCACTTTGACACTTCGGTTGTGTACAGGTGACTGGGCAGACGAGGAAGTCTTGACCTTCAAAGACTTGGAGACCGCAGTTGCTAATGGAGCAAGCGCTGAACGGGTCTTCATCAAGCTTGCGAACGCTCCCAACATGCGTGCCATGGTCGGATGGCTTGGCTGCCTGTACGGCGGGGATGTGAACGAAGGTTCCGGTTTCTTGGCTAACCGCATCAAGTGGTCCGACGCCGGTGACATCACGACTTGGACAGGAGCAACGAGCGGTTACTACGACTTGAAGGACGAAGCCGATCCGATTCGCATGTTCGCGCTGATGCGTGGTAATCTTATACTTATCTTACGGCGTAAAAGCTTATACTTAGGTAGCCCGACGGGCGATCCCGGTGACCCGATCAGGTGTGCCCGATTTGCAGGTCGAGGTGTTCTAGCGCCGTGCAGTTTGCAGGTGCTTGAACAAGAATATCTGTTCTTAGGCGAAGACGACATCTATTCGTGTAGCATGGCTGGACTGGGTCGTGTTGGCAGTCGCGTAAGAACAGACTTGTTCAGGGACGCTGATGAGGCCAAACTTGAGTATGCTTGGTCCTTTCTGGACCAGCGAACTAAGGAGTATTATCTCATGACAGAGATGAAAGACGGGACGCTGCGTGCTTGGATATTTAACTATGAAGACAGACAGTGGGCCACTCAGGACGTGACTGGTTATACAGCGCTTGCTATTTGGAGGGAAGATTAGAAATGTATAGAATACTTGCCCCGGAGCTAGTCAAGAAGACCTTCGAGAAGATTAAGAAGTACCTACCTGATGTTATACGAGACCCTGAAACGTTCGCAGCACGCTATGTAGCTAGCAGTAGTATGTTCTTCGAGATTGGTGACTTCGGAGGTGTGTTCTGGCTGTCGAATATAGTGCTTGGGCACAAGGCAGTCATTCATATTGTGCTCTGGGACGACGAGCTAAAGGGCAGGTATATCGAAGCGAAGGACGTCGTTCGTGATATCTTCCGATTGTTGAATTTGCAAAGGCTTGAAACGCTCGTCCCTACGCTGAATAAAAGGGCGTGTAGATACGCGGAGAAGCTAGGTTTCACGCTAGAAGGTATATTACGTCGCTTTGATAGATATGATGAGCAACTAGCAGATCTTGCTATCTACTCGTTGCTAAAGGAGGAGTTAGATGCTAAGTAAACAAACGCTCCTAGGAGGTGTATGATGGGAGGTGGTTATGACTACATGCAGCCCGATCTGACGGGTTTGCAACAGAAGTTTCAAAGTTACCTCGGCGGGCAGATAGGTCAGGAGGCACCAGGCTATCCAGGCCAACGAGGAGCACCTATGCCTCAAGGTCTGATGGACCTGAGAGGGATGTATAGCTACCTGCTTGGGCAAGGTGGTCGAGGTATGGGTGGTACTTCAGCTGAAGGCTTTCCGATGCCTGCTACGGGTGCATTTCCAGCTATTCCAATGCCCGGCGTTCTTGGAACAACAGAAGCGGGGCTCACAGAAATGATGGAGACGGGAATGCCCACGGCAACAAAGGAATGGGAAAGAGCTCGCAAGGCGCAGTTCGAGCAATCGCTTCAGGAGGAGTTGGACCAGCAGATGGCAGAGCGATACGCAGGCGGGGGTCGTTACGCCTCAGGCGCTCAACGCGCTATTGCTGAAACCACAGGCCGTGCTGGTTTGGGCTACGCTACAGAAGTAGGCCGACGGCAGATAGGTGTGCAGGAAGCCGCACGCGGCAGGCAGATGGGTGCGTACGGTATGGGTATGGGCCTTGGCGGTCTGCAGGAGAGCATACTCGCAGGACGAATGGGAGGTGCAGCCGGACTCGAGACGGGCATTTGGGGCATGGAGCAGTCGCAGGCAGACCGTGAGTATCAGGAGTGGTTGCGCAGACAACCCGGTTACAGACCAGAGTTCGGAGCGACCGCAGGCATGGCAGGCCAGTATCCAGGTCAGTGGATGGAGGACCCATCGATGGGGTTCATCAACTCCTTGATCGGCGCTGGTGGAACTGCAGCCGGCGGTGGACTGCAAGGGAAAGCAATGGCAGGAGGATAAGAAGATGCCAAATGGATCTAGAGGAGGTGCATTACCTTCACCTTGGAGAGGAGCGGGAGCTGGCTTAGGTTCTCTGTTAGCTGGTTTCCTGATGAAGCCCATGCTCGAGCGGGAAGCGCAGGAGGAGCAGGTTCGTGAGGCTTACGAACAAGCTAAGTTAACGGGCGATCCGGGAGCGCTAGCCAAACTACGTGAGCGGTATCCTAAAGCCGTCAAGAGGTTTGAGGAAGAGCGGGGTCTTGAACTACCACCGATGCCAACTCCAGAGGTGCCTGAGACGCAAGTCGAGTTGCCCAGAGCGCCAGG
>JAUVYF010000015.1 GCA_030603215.1 Candidatus Bipolaricaulota bacterium | reverse complement strand
AGAGCTATTGTGGGTGATATTGTCAATCTTCTGTCCTTCAACGGCACAATGAAAATATATATACCCATCAATGATACAAAAGTTCAGAGGTACTCCATAAGGTATCCTATCTTCAGAAACGGTCGACAATACTCCATATTCCGCTGGACAAGCTTCGCAATTCGTCTAGAGCAGATAGAGAATGTAAGGCGGAAAAATGGAGAATCTAGCGGGTGGGGAACATGCCTGGAAATGTGAAGCGCGAAAAAGACCCCTTAAACGAACGGAAGTAGAAAACCCATCTGTGAAGAGCCCTGCTCTCAAGAGATGGGTTGTCTATTCAAAGGTGGTGGAGGTGGCGGGATTTGAACCCGCGTCCGAAGATAGCGCCACTTAGCATCTACAAGCTTAGAGTCGTATTTTAGGTTCGGTCAATACCCTCCTACGACCAGGAATGATATCTACCTAGCTTCCGAAGATTCATCGTGTCCGCGGGAAGCACGGGACGCGATATACCCGCTTTTGTGACGCCTGATTGAAGCTTGCGGGCAGCTCCAGCAGACGGCCGCCTAGTTTAAACTATAGGCAGGAACAGAAAATGCGTAGTTGTTTTCCGCATTTAGTTGTTTATTCGCTGGTTTTAGGAGATAGCGAATGCTCCGCTTGCAGCCTTGCTTTACTAACTCCGTCGAATCCATTCACCCCCATGTCAATGATCCAGATTGATTATACCCCTTTTCGCGGGGCCTGGCAAATGGGTCATATAATGTGTTATCATGTAACCAGAGATGAACTATGCATTAGTCATTATAACTGTTGTATTTGCGAGTGGAATCGGGCTAGGCATGGTGCTTGACTGCGCCCGCAGTTTGCTGTTTCTCTATTGGGTCGCAGTGGGAATGACGGTCTGCTGCATAATGCTGGCTCGCTGGAAGGGATTTCTCGTGGTTGGTTCGCTTGTTGTGGTTGGCATCCTAGGATTGATGCGCTTCCGGACCACAGAGCGATCGTTTGAAATACTATATGAACGAGCATCGCATCTCAATGAGGTCATTGGAACAGTTGTTTCGTATCCCAACATAAGCGAGCAATACATTTCGTTCATATTCGATCCGGACAATATCCCAGCCAAGATCCGGGTAACATGGTTTGGAGAAGCGAAGCATCTAGCGGAACAGAGCATTTACTACGGTGATCGGCTTCGATTAATTGGGAGAACAAGCGTGCCGGACCAGTTTGCCGATTTCGATTATCGCGGTTACCTTGCCCGTCAAGGTGTCTTTGCGGTCATGACGATCAGTGAAGGTAAAGATAAAGTAACAAAACTGGGTGTGGGGAGAAGCTATCTATTACGTCTCGGGGATTTGGTTCGGCATCGTTTGTTGGCGAGGCTTGATCAGAGTCTCTCCCCAGCTGAGTCAAGTTTGGCGCACGGACTTCTGCTTGGAGATCGTACCGCCCTTATTCCACAAATAGAAGAGAGCTTCCGCCAGACCGGATTGATGCATTTGCTTGCTGTTTCCGGCCTTCACCTTGGGATCTTCCTTGCCGGGCTGTGGCTTGTTCTGCGAACGCTGAGGTTGCGGCCGGCGGTAAGTTATCCCATTGTTGGGCTAGCCGTCGCTGTAATTGTGTGGGTCATCGGCCCCCGTGTCAGTCTATTGCGCGCCGGTATCCTTTTTGGTTTTCTAGCTATGGGGAGTGTGCTTGCAGATTTGGGAATCATACTGCGGCGTTGGGTGAATCCGCTTCAAGGACTTGCCGCAGCTGCTCTAATCATTCTTGGTTTCAGGCCCAATTCACTGTGGGATGCTGGTTTCCAACTAAGTTTTTCTGCTACCGCGTCAATTATCCTTGTTTGTAACCCGAGATTTGGCTTACGAGACTGGATACATCGTGTAGCGGAACGCGTTCCGCTGTTCTCCAAACCGGTGAGCTATGTACTTACTCTTGGAGTTGTTTCGATAGCAGCTCAAGCTGGTACTACGCCTTTTCTTGTGTATCATTTTGGCACGCTCTATCCGTTTGTCCTTCTATCAAATCTTGTCGCCATTCCACTCGCCACTTGTGTGCTTTGGATAGGGCTTTCGTTTAGTGTTCTTCTGTTGCCACAACTACTGTTACCGATAAGTAGAATGCTTCAGTTTACTTTGGGTTTGCTAATTGCTGTAGTGGACGTGCTTTCCCGCATTCCATTAAGCGCTCTTGTTGTTCCTGCTTGGATGGGGGTGTGGCTTGGTGGGCTTGTATTTTTCTTGTTCGAAGTGGCTGTCTACTCCTGTGAGGAATCATCTTCCACGCGGTACTCAACGTCGATTATCTCTTCTTTATTGGGCTTCGAGACGTGAACTTGCTTGAGTCCGAGGTGCCAGAAAAGTAGCGTAATTCCGCAAGCGTCGCCAAGGAGACCGGGAAGGATGAGAAGGACGCCAGCAAGAGGAAGGATGAGTTCCTGCTGCATGAGAACTGTCTTGAGCGAGAACTTTCCCTTCAAGAATAGCATGAGCACCATGGACAAAGCGGGTCGACGACTTAGTCTGATGATAACCAGTCCAAGAACAGCTGTAAGCAGGATTATCCCCAGTACCGAACCACTGCCAACTGCTTGGGCAAGCTTGATAAGCGCGACAAGTTCGACGCATGCAAAAAGAAATACGATTATTGGCATCCTCTTCACCTTGGACGATCATAGCAGAAGAAACTCTAGTTCACAAGATGTAGGATTTGGCATAACAGGGTATGAAAATGTTGTCTCTATGCACACATTCATCTAAGATTCTAGGCAATGAAAAGAACAGATTCTGAATACTTAGTTGGGCTTAACCTGATTCCTGGACTTTCACCGCGAAGGCTAATCACGCTTCTTGATCACTTCTCATCTCTGGAAGAAATTTGGCTTGCCCCGGTCAAAGAGATCTCGAGTCTGCCTGGTTTTCATGGTGTGGCGAAAGAGGTTGCGGATGGACGTAGCGAAGAGAAGCTTGATAATGAGCTCGAGGCGGCAAGAAGACTAGATCTAACTATAACTACACTTATTGATCAAGATTACCCGGTAGCTCTGCGTGAAATTGAGGTACCACCAACCGTGCTCTATATGAAGGGACGCAAGAGAATCGATACTACCCGTACGATTGCCATTGTGGGAACACGGCGTAGCAGTGGGTATGGAAGAGCTATTGGCAAGCGACTGGCGCGTGAATTGGGGGCTATGGGGCTTGTTGTTGTGAGTGGCCTAGCTGTAGGGATAGACGCTGCAGCCCACCGCGGCGCCCTGGAGGCGCAGGCACACACTGTTGCCGTTCTTGGTTCGGGTTTCAAGCATATATATCCAGCAGCAAATGTAAGTCTGGCGGAGAGGATTGGCGAGACGGGAACAGTTGTGAGCGAGTATCCCGTGGATACCAAGCCAGCAAAGTGGACTTTCCCGCAGCGCAATCGAATACTTTCCGGTCTGTCGCGAGGAGTGGTGGTAGTAGAAGCTGGTGTGCGAAGCGGCGCTCTGATCACGGCGCGTTTCGCGCTAGAGCAGGGGCGCGAGGTACTTGCAGTACCTGGTAATTTGACCAGCACGTCGAGTGTTGGGCCAAATCGTCTAATCAAGGACGGGGCCAAGCTTGTGGAAACCGTGGATGATATTGTCCAGGAGTTCCCTGATTTGTGTCGCTCAAAGGAGAACTCGTTGGTAAAGGAAGGCAAGAAGATCTCACTTTCCGAGGCACAGCAGCGTGTTTACGACCTTGTCGGGCTTGAAGCGATGCATATTGACGATATCATTGATCGAGGGAATCTTTCCCTGAGCGAGGCTTCATATAGTCTTCTGGCGCTGCAAATGGAGAATCTGATCCAGGAAGTAGAGGGAAGACGTTACATTAGAATTCGGTAGGAGGTACTAGCGAGATGAATACAGAGCGTACGCTGGTTTTGTGCAAGCCAGATACCGTTCAAAGGCAACTTGTCGGAAGAGTAATTTCGCGCTTGGAGGAAAAAGGACTAAAAATCGTCGGACTGAAAATGCTGCGTGTTGATGAGGATCTTGCGCGACAACAGTATCAGGAACATGTTGAGAAAATATTCTTCTCTGATCTTGTGTCATTCATAACTGCTTCTCCTGTTGTGGCGATAGTTGCCGAGGGCAACAACGCAGTTGAGGTTGTGCGCGGGCTGATTGGTGCAACCAATCCGCAAGATGCTGCGGCAGGAACGATTCGGGGCGATTTTGGCCTAAATATTACAAAGAATATGGTCCATGGATCCGATTCGCTTGGTTCAGCCAAGCGTGAACTTGCCCTTTTCTTTTCCCAAGAGGAGTTACAGGATTATCCCCTTGAGCTTGAGGCATGGCTGTAGATTGACAAGCTGTAGTTAGTTAAGTAAGGAGGAGCCGATGGAGCTCTCTAGGCGCTATGATCCGACAGAGGTAGAAGAGAAGCTTTGTCGTTTCTGGGCAGAGGGAGGATTCTTTCACGCGGATGTAGATCCAGCACAGGAGAAACGATTCTCTATGGTGATTCCGCCGCCGAATATTACCTCAGCGATGCACATAGGCAACGCCCTTCAATATACACTACACGATGTAATAGTTCGCTACAAACGAATGGATGGTTATGTTACATGCTGGTTCCCTGGTATGGACCACGCTGGGATTGCCACTCAGAATGTGGTGGAGCGTGAACTGGCCAAGAAGGGAATCACCCGGCATGACCTTGGTCGCGAGGAGTTTGTAAAACGCGTATGGGAATGGAAAGAGCGCTACGGTGGGCACATTCAAGAACAGATGAGGGCGCTTGGTACTTCACCTGATTGGCGCCGGGAGCGATTTACTCTTGATGAAGGACTCTCCCGCGCTGTGCGCGAGGTGTTTGTCCGCCTGTATGGAGAGAACAAGATCTATCGAGGAGAGCGGATGATCAACTGGTGCCCACGTTGTCAGACAGCTCTTTCTGATATTGAAGTGATGCATTACGAAGAACCAGGGAATCTTTACACGATCCGTTATCCATTGACTGAACCGGGCGAGGCAGTTGAGATTGCTACCACGCGACCGGAGACAATGCTTGGAGATACTGGCATAGCAGTCAATCCCAACGATCCCGTACATGCACGATTAATTGGAAAAACAGCTATCCTCCCCCTTTTGGGGCGCGAGCTCCCAATTGTTGCTTCTGAGGAGATCGACCCTCTGTTTGGAACAGGGATCCTTAAGGTGACACCTGGGCATGATCCAGTCGATTTCGAGATTGGCCGGAAGCACCATCTGCCATCAATAAACATACTGAACAGTGATGGATCACTCAACGAGAATGCTGCTTCGTATGCCGGGCTTACTGTAAGCGAGGCACGAAAGCGTATCGTCAAGGCTCTACAGGCAGCTGGGCTGCTCGTAAAGGTGAAGCCATACCCGCACTCTGTCGGGCACTGCCAGCGCTGTGATACTCCGGTGGAGCCGCTGGTCTCTAAGCAGTGGTTTGTAAGGATGAAGGAACTTGCGGCCCCTGCAATCGCAGCTGTTGATTCTGATAAGGTACAGTTTATCCCCAAGCGTTGGGAGAACGTGTACTTCGAATGGATGGAAAACATAAAAGACTGGTGTATCTCCAGGCAGCTGTGGTGGGGTCACCAGATTCCAGTATGGTACTGCCAGAGTTGCGAAGAAACGATTGTCTCGCGGGAGGATCCAACCTGTTGTCCAAGATGCGAGAGCAAGAAGCTTGCGCAAGATTCAGATGTTCTGGATACATGGTTTAGTTCAGCCTTGTTTCCATTCTCCGTCATGGGGTGGCCTGAAAAAACCCCTGAGCTTGAGTATTTCTATCCGACCTCACTGTTGATCACGGGGTTTGACATCATCTTCTTCTGGGTGGCGCGCATGATTATGATGGGAATTCACTTTGTTGGTAAGGTCCCATTTCGTCAGGTGTACATTACACCCCTTGTTGAGGATGAGCACGGGATAAAGATGAGTTCATCCCGCGGAAACACGATTGATCCTTTGGAAGTGAAAAAGATCTATGGGATGGATGCACTTCGCTTCACCCTGGCCCAGTCTTCTTCCAAGGGACGCGGAATGCGACTAGAGGTACGCGATATTGAAGCAAGTAGAAATTTCTTGAACAAGATCTGGAACATGGCTCGGTTTGTTCTCTTGAACTTGGATGATGAACGACCGCAGTTGCCCGAAAGTGTGAATGAGCTTGAAGATCGGTTTCTTCTGTCTCGACTCGCTGAAACAATTCAATTGGTCCGTAATAACATCGAGTCATACAACTTCAATCTGGCGAGTGAAGAATTATATTCCTTTATTTGGCACGATTTCTGTGATTGGTATCTTGAGCTTGCAAAGGTAAGGCTCATGTCGCGTGAGGACTACGCAGTAAAGGCCGTCCTGTATCATGTTCTAAGAACAGTCGTGAAACTGTTGCATCCATTTGTTCCATTCATCAGTGAGGAGATCTGGCACGTTCTTGGTGAGAAACCCGCTTCTGTCTCTATTACATCATTCCCCAAGGCTACCGCGAGGGATGAGGATGCAGAGGCGGAGATGTCAGTTTTCAAAGAGCTTGTAAACGCTGCGCGGATGATTCGATCTGAGCTAAACGTTCCGCAAAAGGCATCAATCGAAGTATTGATAAGGACCGATAGCGCCAAAGTAATGGATCTTGTCAATCAGAAGACGCAGGCTCTGCGCGCGCTCGTATCTGCCAGAGCAGTAAGGATTTCGGATGATCTTGTACCACCCGCGGGAGCGGCACGGAAAGTCCTTTCAGTGGCGGAGGTGTTCATTCCACTAAAGGGATTGATTGATGTTGACACAGAGCGCGCTCGTCTTAGTAAGGAACTAACACAGATGTTGGCTAGGCTCAAAAAAGTGGAGAGAAACCTAACAAATGAAACCTTTCTTAAGCGGGCGCCAGAAGCAGTAATTACGAAGGAGCGCGCAAAGCGAGACGAATTCTCCTCTAGACTGAACCGATTACGCGAGAACCTGGCCGCAATAGAGCCATAAGATGGATTACATGAGTGCTCGCCAAATCCTGGAAAGCCTGCCTTCTCTTGAAGTCAAGCCAGGATTGGCTAGAACTGAAAAGCTTCTTGACGCTATTGGTCACCCAGAGAAGTCATTTCCAGCAGTCCACGTGGCTGGAACAAATGGGAAAGGGTCGGTAGTGGCAATGCTGGCAAGTGTTCTTGGCCGTGCCGGCTACCGCGTAGGGCGCTTTACCTCGCCTGATCTTGTTGATTTTCGTGATCGGATCGCGATCGATGATAGGTGGATTAGCGAGGAGGAAGTAGCTAGGATTGTGGAGCAATTGCAGCCGCAATTGGCCGGGGAAGACTGTCCGACGTTATTTGAGGCGATGACAGCAATAGCTCTTGAACACTTCTCGCGTAACAAGGTTGATATTGCTGTTGTTGAAGCCGGACTTGGCGGTCGATTTGATGCAACAAACGTCGTGGCTCCAATCCTCTGCATACTGACTAATGTTGGCCGCGATCACCTCCAGATATTGGGAAGCTCCCTGTTGCGGATCGCCTGGGAAAAGGCCGGGATTGGAAAAGCTCAGGTTCCGTTTCTTGTTGGGAAGCTTCCCTCTGATGTTGAACAAGTTGTGATAGAAGAATGTCGACGAAGTGAAGCAGTGCTCATCCAGCTTAAGGAACCTGAGGTAGAACGGATTGCCTTTGACTGGGAACATGTTAGCTATAAGATAGCTAAAGGGGACTTACCTAGAAGGATTGATTCCCCCCTGTTGGGTGGTTGCCAGCTGGAGAACCTGAGAACTACCTTACAGGGGATTGAGCTTATGAGAAAGGGAGGCTTTGCTATTCCCAACACCGCCGTAGTTCGTGGATTGGCTGGGGTGCAGTGGCCTGGTCGATTTGAGGTGATGCGGCGCGGTCCAACAATTGTTCTTGATGGAGCTCATAATCTTCCCGGAATACTTGCGCTGTGCGAGGATGTAAGGCGCTACGTGCCGGACAAGAAACACCGCCACCTGCTGTTTGGCGTTCTTGCTGACAAGGAAGTGGTCCCTATTTGCACTACCCTGTTTCCCAGCTTTGAGAGGGTTACCCTGACCCAATCACGTAGCGCCCGCGCAGCATCGGTAAATGACCTGGCTAAGCTGACCTCTCCACTAAATTCTGTGGTCGCGGAGTCAGCAGATGTGGAGAATGGGGTGTCTATGGCTTGCGCGTCGCTAGGTGAAGAAGATTTCCTTCTTATTGCTGGATCGATTACTATTGTCCGTGAAGCGAGACCATATTTCTTGGGGGGTTCTGTGTGATCGGGATTGAAGAGGCAAAAGCGCGAGGGCTTCCGCATCATGTGGCTATTATTATGGACGGAAACGGGCGCTGGGCCAAGCAGCGAGGACTTGTACGCACTGCCGGTCATCAAGCTGGCGCTCAAGCCGCTGAGCGCTTGATCCGCTTTGTGGGGAGGCAATTAGGGCTGAAATACCTGACCTTATTTGCTTTCTCCGTAGAGAACTGGAATCGCCCGCCCGCCGAAGTGGATTTCCTAATGGATCTTCTGGAGCGATTCATTGCAGAGAAGCTGCAGGAGTTCATTGGCGAAGGGGTTCGTCTTTTCGTATCCGGCGATGTGAAAGGACTCCCTGTTCGTGTACGAGAGACCGTTGCTCGGGCAATTGGAGAGACAGCGAAGAATGATCGTCTGAATCTGAACATCGCGCTGAATTACGGTTCGAGACAGGAGATCCTTGGTGCCTGTCAAATGATTGCTCGGGCGGTACAGCTGGGAGAGCTTGATTTGAAGATGCTTGACCCAGAGGTATTCTCTAAATTCTTGTATACCAAGGACATTCCTGACCCTGACCTTGTTATACGCACAAGTGGTGAAATGCGGCTGTCCAACTTCCTTCTCTGGCAAGCCGCGTATTCAGAGCTCTACTTCACAGATACTCTGTGGCCGGATTTTGCCCCAGAGGAGCTGTTGGCCGCCATTACTTCCTATCAAGAGAGAGATCGTCGATTTGGCGCTGTGGCTGAGGGAGAGGTAGTATGAACGTAATCAAGCGAAGTGTGAGCGGTGTTCTTGGTGGAGGAGCCGTTTTTGCGATTCTGTACGCCGGGTCTCGATTTGATATAGAGTGGATCGTAGGAATCCTGATTCTCATCGTTGCGTATCCTGCCGGGATAGAATACCTGCAATTGATGAAGAAGATGGGGATCTCAGTAGCACAGCCAGAATTCCTGATCTGGATCCCGCTTCTTGTTTTTGGGTACGTTGTTCTAGATGGTCGTTACGGGGACGTGGTTCTCTTTCTGGCAATCAGTTACCAGGTGTTACGCTATCTGGGGGAGCTTCCGCATCAGACCGGGTTCATGCAGGCAGTAGCTGGAGTATTCGGCCTGTTGTACATTCCCTGGTTGCTCAGTTTCTTTTATCTGATCTACAACCATCTCGGCGTTTCATACACGCTTGTCCTGTTGCTCATGGTTTGGGGGTACGATACGGGTGCTTACGTATTGGGAAGCCTCATTGGTCGTCATCAAGCCTTTCCGTATGTTAGTCCTGGAAAGACCTGGGAGGGAGTGGCCGGAGGATTTGCTGTGACAGTTATTGGAGCGCTGCTGGGTAGCTCCATTGCACTAGCCTGGGAGCCGGCTGCTTTTTGGATAGGGTTTCCCCATATCCTCGGCTTGTCGTTTATTGTGGGAATGGCTGTTCAGCTTGGCGATGTTTTTGAGTCTAAGCTCAAAAGAGCAGCTGGGGAGAAGGATTCAGGAACCTTTCTTCCTGGGCATGGCGGCACACTTGACCGAATTGATGGACTGTTGTTTGCTTTGCCTGTTTTCTTCTTCTATTACCACCATATTCTTCGCCTCATGTAAATAGAGCTGGTCTAACTGATGGCCACTAGTAGTTTGGGTGGAGGTTAGTGTGGGCTTATTTGTACAGTCAGTTTACCTTTCTGCCGGCCTGTCAGTTCTCTATGTTCTTGCGCTCTACTGTAGCAATCCATTTCGGCGGCTTCCATCTATTACCGTGATGCTGGTCTTTGTGTGTGGAATGTTTGCCATAATCCTGGTTAATCTGATCAATGGTCTTGTCCCGTTGCCGGAAAGCACGGCTGCTTTTTCTAGGTACATAAGAACGGGGTTACTTGAAGAGGGAGTCAAATTCCTGGTAATGATAGCTACAATTTGGCGGTTCAGGTTCTCCGATGTAGCTGAACCAATGGATATCGCAATCTATTTTGGCATCTTGGGAGTTGGCTTTGGCGTATATGAGGATTTCAGTTATATCTTTCACGGAAGCTACCCGCTGTGGTCGGCGGAGGAGATCGGTCGCTTACAGGAGGCGCTACGCTCGATTGTATTGGCGCGCGTTTTTCCCGGGCATATCTTGTTTAATGGGCTTGCTGGCTACCTTATTGGGAAAGCTCGTTTTTCTGCGGAGCGACTGTTGCGACTTGCCTGGTTCTGTGGCGGGTTCGTTCTTGCGGTGGTGTTGCATAGTCTGTTTAACGTACTTGCAGATGTGGGCGGGGAGATTCCTCTTCTCATATACATAGTTTTGCTTGTGGGGTTGTTTCTCGTATTTCGGCAGCTTGCCATAGTCCGATCTCCGTTTCGGGCACTAATCCTCATGATAAGCGAGAATAGGGAGCAGCGATGGGACCATCCATGGCCGCCAATTAGGTACCTGTTTGCAGATGGGTTCGCCTGGCCCGGGAAGAGAAAGAGAGAAGTATTTCAAGTGTTTCCACTTGCCTTGTCGCTTGTTATTCTGTATCCATTACTGGTGATGATAGTCTACCTAGTGAATCGAGCGATTATGCAGTTTCTTCCAGTATAAAATGTAAGGGCGACCAGGCCGGAGTGCCTGATCGCCCTCTCTCCGGGTGGTGAAAAAAGATGAGGGGGTCTTACGCCCTAACTAAGAGACTATAGCGACTCGCAAGTGATTTGTCGGTAATGAGGATAACATCTTCCCTACCTTTGCCGTTAGCTGGGATCGGTGTGGGCAAGAAGCCCAGACACACTAGACCAACTCGAATGCGCTGCTGTCTGTGCCACATTCGGGGCAAGTCCATTTGTCGGGAAGCTCATCAGATTGTGTTCTTGGTTCTAGGTTACTGCCCGTCATCGGTTGATAAAGGGGTAGCAGCATGAAAGCGGAATTCCTCAGCGTTACTGAGATCGAAATACTGCAAGAAGTTGTCAGTTACGTGCAGAAGGAGCGTGCGGCCTTGCTTATCGGCGCGAATGAGATCTCTATCGATCAGCTCTCGAACATGTTCGTATGCTTTATTCCCGCGTGCCTTCACTAGGTCAGACTGGGTCATGGGGTGATTATAAGCGATCATTGCCAGGCTCCGTAGAATGGGTCGAGGAATATCCTGATGGCGAGCGAGATGGGCGACAGCATCGACATAGCCATGTTTAACGCGTAGTAGGGCTTTCTCGTCGTTTATTATCAACTCAATTCCGCGTGCATCAGGGCTAAGCTCATTTTGGAGTTCACTCAACAGATCTCTAGCATAGCGGGCGGAGTTAGGGCCGAGAAGTCTTGCCAATTCTTTGACTGAAAGAGGCCTATCGGCAAGGAATAGAGCCGCTTCTAACAACCCTTTGTCATGCGGCCTCTGTGTATCTGAACTCAAAGCTTAGACTCCTTTCTCAATACTGATCAGAATGTCGCCGAGGAACTCCTGTTGCTCACAAGAGACCTTTCCCTGGGCAACGAGATGCAGAACCTCGACGAATTTGCGTACCCTTTCTTCCTTATCTCCTTGTTTCAGCAAACGGAAAAAGCTGAGAGTGTTTCTGCCTGAGAGCATTTGCCGAATAGTTGAAAAAAGGCCGTGCAGGCGCTCCGAGATATCCTCATCTTCAGCTTGAAGATAGCTAAGATCGTCTTCGTCTTCTTCCCCTAGATGACGTTGTATTCGGCGACGTGTTACTTTCATCGCATGGGTAAGGGCAATCCGCAGGTCGGCAATGGTTACACGTCGTCGTGTATAACGCTGCAGCGGAAGGGAGAACTCTGCGGGTACAAGAGGTTCCTCCCATTCACCTGCTGCTTCCTCTACTGCTTCTTCTAGTTCAGCAAGCAATTCATTTCGCTCTGCGGGGCGGCCCATTTCGAGAAGGATGTCCGACTTCATGCGCAACAGGATTGAGCAAGTCAGAACCATTTGCCCTGAGACTTCGTAGTGGAGTTCGCTCAATGACGCGATATAAGAGCGATAGCGCTGAGCAAGCTCTGCTATGTCGATGCTCCATGGATCCATGTCCGCGGTCAAGTAGGACAGGACCTCTTGCCAGCTCTTACCTACCAGCTCGTCAAGTGGGATCTTGGTGATTGACACCTGTTTCATCATCATTCTCAATTCAACTTAAGGGCCAAAATCTTTGAGACTCCATTCTTCATTGTTACTCCGTAGGCTCGGTCCGCATGGCGAATTGTTTCATTATTGTGTGAGACAAAGATCACCTGAATACGCTCGGCGTAGTATCGCAACATCCGCGCGAGTCGGGTGATGTTTACGAGATCTAGTGCGGCGTCGATCTCGTCCAGAATGAAGAGCGGCGTTTGCTGATGTTCCTGCAAGGCGAAGATGAAGGCTGCCGCAACTAAGGTCTGTTCTCCACCAGACAGTGAATCAATCAGGTGTGGTTCCTTATCTGGTGGGTTTGCTTTGAGTAGGAGTCCCGAGTTGATATTCTCTGGCTCTTCAAGTTCTAGCGATGCGGTGCCACCTTCGAATAACTCATGGAAGATACGTTCGAAATGCTCATTGATCTGCGCTAGAGTGGAAAGGAAGAGCTCTTTCTTGCGCTGCTCGATCTGGCCAATGAGTATTTCTATCTCGTGTTTTTCAGTGTGAAGGGCAGTTACACGTTCGCTAAGTATGTCGAATTCCTGTTCATAGGCTTTGCATTCGTCGATTGCCCGCATATTTATTGGCTCCAATCTGCGGAGGGCTTTCCTATTCTTTTGGACTAGTTGCTGCAGTTGCCTTAGGGAGTCTTTGGTATAGTGAGAATCATCTTGTTCCTGTTTTCCGAAGGCTTCCAATTCTGCTCGTGCCTGTGCTTCCTCGCGCTCGTAACGTGCAAGACCACGTCGCATGTTCTCTAACTGACGATACGTTTCTCGGCGCTTGTCGCGCAATGCGCGCAGATCGTCGCTGCGTGTGGCTGTTTCACCCTTTGCTAGGGTGGATTCTTGTTGCTGTTTGGAGAATTCCTGCTCTTTGCGTTGGAGCTCGTCAGTCAGCTCCTCGATCTTCTCCTCTAGGTCGCCAATCTCTCTTCCTATCTTGGAAATTTGCTGACGCTTTCGTGCCGCATCAAAAGTTGAATCTGCCGCTACTCTTGTCCCTGGCTTCTCTTTCCTTGTGCCTATTCGGGAGCCACCAGTGAGCGCTCCTCCCTTACTCTGCAAGTCACCGTCCAGGGTCACTGCGCGTACTCCATCGATATCTCGGAGCGCTTCAAGGTTTTCACTGACTACTGTATCGTATAGTATATACTCAAGTGCACGGCGGTATTTGGGATCGAAATCAACAAGATTGATCGCGTAATCGATAACTCCTGGTAGCTTAAGGGCATCGGCCGAGGCAAGGCTTTTGGGTCGTGTGACTAGCCTGCGTAATGGGAGGATGCGTACACGTCCAAGATGATTCTCCTTCAGATAGTTGATGCAGTTGATTGCTGTCTCACGCGAGTCAACAACGATGTCATTCAGGTGACCCGCGGCTGCTGTCTGAAAAGGTATCTCGAAACCAGAATTGGGTGTTGCGATTGATGCAATGGTTCCGTAGACTCCGCTACGCTTTCGCTCAAGTATGGCTTGCACAGCGCCACTGCGTTTAGCTGCTGTTTTGTTCCGTGCCTCTTCGGCGGCTTTGATCCGCGTTACTTCATCTATCATCTGATGGAGATTAGTGACTTGCTGGCGTTTGAGATCGATCTCCCCCTGTTTTCGTGAGATTTCCGATCGCAGGTGCTCAACTTCCTTGATCAGATCAATTTGTCCGTCGCCGTGCATCTCTTCTCGAACGCTTTCAAGTTCCCATTCCTTATTCTCAATTTGGAGATCAAGCTTCTCTACATCTTCCTGCAACGTCCCTATGCGTCCTGCAAATTGAGAGCATTCTTTTTCGGAGAGAAGAAGTTTTTCCTCGGCTTTCTTTCGCTGCAAATATCGGATGGATGCTTCTAAGCGATCCAGTTCTTGAGTCATGCGTTGATATTCCAATGCAGCATCTCGTTCCCGTGAAAGAGAGAGTAGTCGCCGCCGCCGTTCCGCCAGGATGATGCGGTGAGTATTTAACTTAGATTTCACTTCTTTGAGTTCAACGATCGCTTTCTTTCGTTTCTCGTCATAGGCAGCGATACCACAGATCTCATCGATGATTTGGCGGCGTGTTGCCGCGTTGTCTTTTATCACTTTGGTGAGTGCTCCCTGGGCGATTAGCTGTTGTCCATCGGGGTCTATTTTTGCTTGTACCAATACTTGATCAACCATTGCTCGCGAACAAGCCTTACCCATGAAATAGTATGAAGAAGAGCCATGGCTGACACGACGGCCGATAGTGATCTCTGGCGGGGAATCACCATTTGCAACGAGATGATCGAATATATGATTGCTGTTGCTAAGATGGAGAGTAACTTCGGCGGCTTGGGCGGGAGAGTATTTCTCTCCGCCATTGAAAATCAGGTGTTCCATTCTGTCGGATCGTAACTGTGAAGATCTTCTTCCCATAACAAAACTGATAGCGTCAAACAGATTTGATTTCCCGGAGCCGTTTTCTCCAATAATGGCGGTCAGACCGTCGAAGAATGGGACTACTGTCTTCTTCCGAAAGGATTTGAACCCCGTGAGGGCCACGCGATTGATTCGTGTCATCACCTAACGGTTCCTTTCCGTATGCTCGGTGAATAGGTTTGAGTGATAGATTTGTGTGCCATAACCCGCTTATTCCATCCTTGTGCTAGTCGGAAACGCCGCAGCTGCTCTCGTAGACTGTTCATAGTGGTTCTACTCCGAGTAGTCTACTAACAAAGGTTCTGTTACACAACAAAGCATGGAACAGAAGCATCACATTCCATACCCTGTAATGGTTCTTTCGTAGCCCGAATAATGAGGGACAACAACAAGAATCTCGCAGCGCACACATCACTGTTTCTCCTTGGTAGATACACTTATCCCACAAGGTTAAGACTAGAGACGTAGACACCACTGCAAAGGACGTGTAGACGAGGAGCACAGATGTTTTGTCGCTTGTTCTTAGGACGCATGTCTGTTTGCGGCATTACGCGTTGGTGTGGAGAGGAGGAAGGTCACCTTGCCGCGCGCGGAAAGCTTGTTGATCCTCGCACAGACAAACACGTGAAAAAAGGGGGTGGCGTCGACGCGGAACAGGAGAGCAGCGTTGAATAGACCTAGGCCATGTAGTAGAATGACTCGGTTTTTTCGTACCAGGAGTGTCTCTTTGTCAGAGACTTAGCAAACGAGAAACTCACTCTAAAAGAGAGGTGTGTGTAGCGAGATGACTTTTCTAATTGTCATACCGGCTGTAATATCAGTGTTGGCGTTGGTGAGCGCGTTTTTGTTTAACCGCTCGGTGATGGCAAAAGCGCAGGGCACTGACCGAATGAAAGAGGTACAGGGATATATTCGTTCGGGAGCGTTTACCTTCATGCTGGAGGAGGCACGCGTAATGGGAATCACTATTCTCATTATTGGTGCCATATTGTGGGTCTTGTTCTATTGGGAGATTGCGGTAGCGTTTTGGATTGGATCTATCCTTTCGATGGCTGCGGGATTCATTGGAATGAACGCAGCAACCCACGCCAACGCTCGTACAACGCACGCAGCGCGTACTTCGTTCAAAGAGGCGCTAAGTGTCGCATTCTCTGGTGGAAGTGTTATGGGGCTATCTGTAGCTGGATTAGCATTGGCCGGCCTTGTTATTGTTGTAGTTGTATTTAGAAAGTGGTATGACCCGGCCTTACTGCACATCGAGACGAGATACCTCTTTGGAGTAAGCTCGCTCGGAGTCAACTTCATTCGCGGAGCACTAATCGTTAGTGCCTACTCGATGGGGGCGTCGTTGGTTGCCCTATTTGACCGTGTTGGAGGCGGGATTTACACCAAAGCGGCTGATATGGCTGCTGACATGGTTGGGAAAGTGGAAATGCATATTCCCGAGGACGATCCCCGAAATCCGGCAACAATCGCGGATAATGTTGGTGACAACGTAGGCGATGTCGGAGGATTGGGAGCCGATCTTCTGGAATCGTTCATTGGAGCTATCATCTCGGTGATTGTCATGACCCTTTATATCTTTGTTGGGCGTGGGAATGAGAGTATCCAGGGACTCATTCGCAGTCTTGGGCTCAGTGCGGGCTTAAATGAGACAACATACTGGTGGATCTTCATCGCTCCACTGATGATCGTTGCTGGGGGGCTGTTCTCGAGTTTGCTGGCGATGCTCTATATTCGATTGAGCAAACGCGAAGAAGGAATGCAGCAAGTGATGATGAACGGGACGCGTTTGGCAGCATTTATTACTACTCTGACAACATTCCTTTTCTGCTGGTTATCGCCGCTAGGCTGGAATATTCTCGGCGAGGTAATGCTCGGACTTGGTGCCGGGATCGCAATTGGCTTCTTCTCTGAATACTTTACATCAACTAGGTTCAAGCCAACACGTGAGCTTGCGAGAACGAATCAAGACGGACCGGCTGTAGGGGTTACCGAGGGAATGGCGCTCGGAATGATTAGTACCCTCCTTCCAGTGATCACTATTGCCACGGCTACAATGCTTTCTTATCAGTTGGGTGGACTGCTTGGAGTGGCATTTACTGCGATGGGCATGCTATCGTTTGTTGCAATGACTGTTGCTGTAGACACCTACGGTCCAATAGCCGACAACGCGGGTGGAATTGCCACAATGGCTGAACTTCCATCCGAGGTTCGGGAACGAACGGATGCACTGGATTCGATAGGAAACACAACAGCTGCAATTGGAAAAGGATTTGCCATCGGATCGGCTGCCTTTGCTGCATTGGGCCTAATTGCCGCATTTATGTGGTCAGCTATTGGCACCGCGGACAAAGTTGTTCAGCCGCAGCTGCCGATTGTAGGGGAGATAGCTGCTCAGTTTTCTCCATCCGGGAATCCGATCATGGTTGGGGCGTATGTTATCGCTGGCTTGATGCTTGGAGCGATGGTTCCATATGTATTCTCCGCCCTCCTTATTCGCGGAGTGAGTCGTACATCTGCGATCCTTGTTGAGGAGATTCGGCGTCAATTCAAGGAGAATCCGAAAATCATGAGCGGTGAAGCCATGGCCGACCACAAACGCTGCATCAGTATTACCGCGCATGGGGGACTCCATAAGATGTTCCTTCCAGCGCTAATCGCTGTCCTAACTCCGATTGTATTTGGGTTGATTTTTGGCCGGTATGCTCTTGGTGGGTTCTTAATAGGCGCCCTTCTGTCGGCTGTTCAGCTGGCTATTTTCTGCGGGAATGCTGGCGGCGCAATGGATAACGCCAAGAAGTATGTTGAAGAGGGTCATTTCGGAGGTAAGAACTCCGAAGCGCATGCAGCGAGCGTCATTGGTGATACCGTTGGAGATCCATTAAAGGACACAGTCGGCCCATCACTTGACATCTTGATAAAGCTGATGTCGGTAATCTCGCTTGTATTTGCTTCGCTGTTCCCGATTTTCCCTATTTTTGTGTAAAACGCTTAGCAAGCATATGACGTAATAGTGGCGGGCTCTGCTCGGTAGTGGGCAGAGCCCGCTGTTTGTGTAAGAGGTGAGGAAACGGCAATTGTGATCGTGGCGCGGCAGTGGAGCGAATGTGTGGCTCCAGGGTGGGTGACAGCCGGAAATTGCTATCCCAGCAAGCTTTCTGTAACATCGTAGCCGTGAAGGTATCGCAAAAATGGAGTATTGTTGATTGTTGCCGGTGTAATCGTGCTATACTCTGCTATTAAGGTGTTCAGTCGGGAGGAGATTCTCACGCGCTGGAAGTAAGGAGGAAGAGATGCTAGAAAAGGCGATCTTGATTGTGTTTGCGATAATCGGCGCAAGCTTTCTCTATGGACTGGTCACGCCAACCCCCATAGCTGAGCCTGTGCAAGCACAAGAAGAACTGATCGACGCGGGCCGGTTTGTCGTTGAACAGGGGGGGAAACAACTACTTGAAGAGAGCTATACCTTGTTTTTTACTGCTGAAGAAGGATATATGCTCGTTTCTCAAACGAGGACACCTGCGTTGGAAGATGGCGTTACGCTGGCACAACAGTACCAGCTCGATCCTGGGTTCACTCCAATTACATATCACGTTGCTGTTGATGCATCATCCGGCTTACAGATTGTCTCCGCGCAGTGGAGTAACCTTTTGGTTCATATGGAGCTTCTGACCGGTGAAGGCGCTCGGTCAGCCAATGTTCTCCGAACGAGCAATGAAATCATTCTCGATAACAACTTGATCAGTCAGTATGTTCTACTCATCCTAGCAATGAAGGCGGGTGAAATAGAACGCGATTTCACGGCCATTGTTCCGCAGGCGCTGTCATCCTTTGCCTCACACATGGAAGAGCCAAGCATTATCAAGTTTACGTCTGGGAACATCCAGTATGAAGGAGGGCTTTACAGGCTACACATTGGTGATCTGCTGGTATTGATTGTCATTCATGACGGCCGACTTGCAGTACTGGAAATCCCACGACAAAGAATCCACGCCTATAATTCTTCCCTGTTCCCAGAGGGAATATCACTTGGCTTAGAGGGAATCGCGGATGCCATTCCAAGTGGTATGGAGGAGCAGGAAGTAACCTTCAATAGTAGTGGAATTACCCTTGCGGGAACGCTTACGGTTCCAGCGGGCGCATCCAAGCCTGTCCCCGCTGTCCTGTTTGTTCATGCCTCAGGTCCGGTTGATCGAGATGGGAATGTGGCTGGAGTAGAGGCAGATATATTCCGCGATCTGGCCCACTCGCTTTCGCAAGCAGGAATCGCGTCGCTGCGCTACGACAAACGCGGAACGGGTGAAAGTGAGGGTGTGTCTTCTGATAGTTCAATGAATGACTTGCTTGCGGATGTACGTATCGGTCTTTCCGCGTTGCAAGCATGTGACAAGATCGACCGTCAGTCATGCTTTCTTATTGGCCATAGTGAAGGCGGTATCCTTGCTGCGATCATAGCTAGTGAGCGAGATGATTTGGCGGGAATTGTAATTATTGCCGGAGCGGCTCGTTCCCTTGATGTAATGATCCGCGAACAGGTGGAACGCCTCAATCGCGGTTCAGGAATGAGTGAGGAGCAACTTCAGATGGCGCTTGAGCAAGAGGATCAGTATCTGTCTTTTGTACGACTAAGTACAGGAGAATGGTCCAGCTACTCCTTTGGCCAGCTCAAGGAAGCAATGCCATGGCTCACCGAAGAGAAATATGATGAGATCACAGCGCTATCGCTCTTGTGGCTGCGTGAGCATTTCCAGCACGACCCCCTTGCTACGATCAGGCAGGTAAGCTGTCCGGTACTGATTATTCAAGGAGAAAAGGACCTACAGATATCGGCAAGGGAAGGAAAGCTTCTCGCGGCAGGTCTAGCGGGAGGAGGGAATAGCGATGTAACACTTAACATCTTTCCCGACCTGAATCACCTTCTACGTTATCACCCCGAGGAAGCCAATCTGCTCAACCGTCATCTCGACTTGCCGATTGATCTTCGAGTGACTACAGCGATTAGTACCTGGTTACTTGACCACAATGTGCCTCGCTGATGTCGACTCACGCGAGGTAGTCTCATCGATACTCCGGAAAGCGGGGGTTAGACCAAACAAACAGCTTGGGCAGAACTTCCTTGTCGATCGCTCGGTGGCTGCAGCAATAATCGCTTGTGTCAAACAACTTAATCCGCAACAGATTCTTGAAATTGGCGTTGGTTTGGGAACAGTTACAGCGGAGCTTTCAAAGATTGTCAGGCACGTTGTTGGTGTTGAGATTGACTCACGGCTGGCCAATCTGGCCAAAGCAAGGTTAGATGGGCTGAAAAACGTTGAAATCGAGTGTAAGAATATTCTTAGCTTCGATCTCCTCCGGTGTTTTGGGAACAGTAAGATTGTTGTGGTGGGGAATATTCCCTATCGTATTACTGCTCCCATCTTGAAGTATCTCGTCAACAATCGACATTCCATCAGTGAAGTGGTCCTTCTAACACAGGAGGAAGTAGTCCAGAAAATTGTGAAAAGCCCAGGAAAGGATGGATCTGAGCTGGGTGTTTTTGTGCAAGCGTACGCAGATGTTGAGATAATCAGTCACGTATCCAAACGCTCTTTTTATCCTGTTCCGCAGGTCGATTCAGTTCTCTGGAAGCTCTCTTTTCTGGGAGAACCCCGATTTTCGTCTGCCCCCGAAAGGTTTTTTAGCGTCGTGCAAACGATTTATGGCAAGCGAAGGAAGATGATCCGAGTTGTATTGCGAGATGTGCTAAACGCGGAACAGATAACACTAGCGCTGGAGAAGGCTGAGATCGATCCATGCATTCGGGGAGAAACCTTGTCCTTTGTGGCGCTGGACCAGCTAGCGCTGGAACTGGGCAAGATACTTGAATAACAGCCAAGCTGGGTGGCATCCTTTTTTGTGTATAAGAAACAGTTTAGTTCGTGTTGACGCAAACCAAAAGTAGCATGTCACGAAGCTGTAGAGCCAGCATACAATTGAGGAGACCTATATTGTGCTTCATGCCAATGAGTTTAATTAGGAGGAAAGCAGCCTAGGATTCAGGGCATCGTTGAGCGTTTACCAACCGCCCCCGCCACCGCCACCAAACCCTCCGCCGGAAAACCCTCCGCCGAACGAACTACTGCCGCCCCAGGCAGAGTGTCCCCCTGAGTTTGCCCGTGGAGCTGAGACAAAAGTACGCTCCATCCCTGAGGAAATGTGCATCATTGATAACGCAAATAGATGCGCGCTGAAGACAGGGTTTACTCCAACGTACCACTCTGGAGGTTGTTCAAACATTCCCTCGAACTGCTTGGTCCAGATAGAAGTCAGGTTGAGAGCCATAGCGTAGGGAAGGAGTTTCTCGAATAGGCTTGGGTTCTTCTTCGGCGCGTCATGAAACTCCATTTTCTCTACCTCGGCACGACCAATGTACTCAGAAAGACCTAGAAGATCCTGTAATACAGTAACACCCTTTCTTGTCTTCCGCGGCATAATCGGAGAAAAGGCAAGGATAACCAGACCAGAGACAGCAACAGCTGCTCCCATGTACAAAGAGGAAAGGACAACAGCAACAGCAACTCCACCGAACAGAATCGTCATTCCGAAACCCATATATGAACGGCGTGTACGTTCCGGGTTGTGCGGGTAGTACCCCTTGGCGATAAGTCCGGCATACAGATCTGACTTGATCTTTGGAAGGACCTTGTAGAACTGGTTTTCCAGTGTGGATAGCGTCCGCTCCTCTGAGTGAGCATCATCAAAAATGGTCGTAAGGAGAGTTTGTTCCACTTCAGACAACCTGGTATCCGCCTTTTTGAGCCTGATGAAGGTGTAATCGAGTGGTGTGCCACGGCCAAATAACCCCTTCACCTTTGAAATAACTCCTAGTTCGTCCTCGGCAATCTCTTTAATCTTAAGGTATCCCTTTACTGCTAAGCCAACTACCATTGCTGAGATGTCGCGCAAGTCAGCGCGATCGTCAATCAATACTCCAGCCTCACCAGCATGCATTCCGGGAGGCGGAGCAAAGCGTGGAGCAATGGTGGTTTTGACCGGATCTTTTCCCTTGACGGACCAGAGGAAGATCATTGCGATGAGGGTGACAAGCGGTAGGGCGGCATACTTGTTTGCAGAGAGAAACCACAGGGTGCGTTGCCATGTTGTTGGTGGAAGTATCCCAACTGCTGTTCGCGGGATTGCAACATCAATTGTCAGTCCTTCACCAGGAGAAAGATCTGCCGCTGTAAATAGGAAGCGACCTTGATCGTCTAACGTAGCTTGTTCCCCCCGCGTGTTGGCGCCATAGTAGCTAACATAAGAGGTGGTTGAGACTTGATCTAGCGGTACACCAGGGAGAAGCTGTACAGTAGCGCTAACACGATTGATCGGGATGGCCCAGTCGTTTCCGGTAACATTCCAGTAGAGCTGGATATAGTCTTCTTTGAATAAAAGTGCGCGACTGACAGAGTAACAGATTGTGTACGTATGCGTGCCTGTGACTGTTACATTCGGGTCACCGATACGAATGAGCGTATTTCGTCCGTGTCTCTGTGTCGTGTAATGTGCTTCTGCGGAATCGCTTTCGACTGATGTAATGTTAAGATCGATGGTAAGGTTTTCTCCAGTTGGGCGACGGTAGGATATAGGAATCTCACGCTCTATCCCGTGGTGAGGGCTGTAGAAAACAACTGTGAGGGTTTCTTTGATGTTGAGCATCCCTGTTTCGTCAAGCGCGATATCTGCATGGAAGTCCGTTATCCGTAGAGTTGCAGACCCGGTGACGAAAAGGGCACAAAGTAAAACGATGGAAATAAGCGTTTTGCGAATCAAAATCTTGCCCTAGGAGCTTCTCTTTGTTCCTCGTTTGGCAACATGTAGAACTCTCGTTTCTGGAAGTGAAACATGTTGGCGATGACGCTCTGAGGGAAAATACGAATGCGCGTGTTGAGATCACGCACTACTGCGTTGTAATACACACGTGAACGCTGAACGGTATCTTCTACCTGCTCGAAGCTCCGTTGAAGCTCGAGGAAGTTGGCATTGGCTTTCAGGTCAGGATAGTTCTCTACCACGGCAAATAGCGATTTAAGAGTGTTCTTAAGGCCTTCTTCGGCAAGGGCTTGTTCTTTTGGAGAAGACGCATTTATCGCTTGTGTGCGAGCAATGGTCACTTGTTCAAATACTTTCTTTTCATGAGAGGCATAACCTTTTACGGTTTCTACTAGATTCGGGATCAGGTCGTAACGGCGCTTGAGCTGAACATCAATATCTTGCCACGATGCCTTAGCGCGCACCTGCAATTTGACGAGTCGGTTGTAGTTCATAATGGCCCATGCGGCAACAGCCACTGCAATCAATACGATAACAAAGCCAGCGCTCATACTTCCTCCTTATGTAAACTTGGGATGATTATACGCTGAACATGAGCATTGGCCAAACCAGAGGCGCAGGAAAGTCGCTCTTCTTGTGGCTTGATTGCCATTGCAAAAGGAAAATCAGGCCGTTACAATCTGTCTTACAGCCTTACTATTTCAAGGAGGAAATCATGCATAAGCGGCTTTTTACACCTGGCCCAACTGAGGTCAGAGCCGACATCCTTAAGGAGCTGTCAACTCCGCAAATTCATCACCGGTCTCCCGAGTTCGGTGAGCTTTACGCGGGAATTCAAGCGAAATTGAAGCAACTCCTGTTTACGGAGAATCCTGTCTTCTTGTTCACTTGTTCATCGACTGGCGCGATGGAAGCGGCAGTGACGAATCTTGTTGGTAAACGCTGTCTCAATTTGGTGAATGGCGCGTTCTCGAAGCGCTGGCACGAAATCACGGAAGCAAATGCTGTTCCGTGTGATGCTTTTTCAATCGAGTGGAACAAGGCGCTTAGGCCGGAAATGGTCGAAGAGCAGTTGGAAACAGGGAAATATGATGCTGTGACCTTGGTATTGAATGAAACCTCCACAGGTCTCATGAACCCGATTGCAGAGATTAGTGAGGTTGTCGCTCGTTATCCGGAGGTGTTTCTTCTTGTTGACGCGGTAAGTGGAATGGCAGGCGTAAAGATCGACACCGATGCCTGGAAGCTTGACTTTGTCCTTGCAGGCGTGCAGAAGGCTTTTGCTCTTCCCGCGGGTCTTGCTGTAGCAGCCGTGAGCGAGCGAGCGCTTGCCCGGTCAGAACATGTTCCACCACGCGGTTACTACTTTAGCCTGCCCAATATGTACAAGCAACACAAGAAGAACCAGACTCCATCAACGCCAGCGATTCCACATATGTTTGCGTTGAACGCGCAACTTGCCAACATACTTGCCGAGGGTTTGGAGGAGCGATTTGCGCGTCACGAGAAAATGGCGGAAGTTGTGCAGAACTGGGCAAAGAGATACTTCGACATTTATCCTGAAGAAGGTTACTGGTCAAAAACACTTACCTGTATAAGAAATACACGTGGAGTCTCGATCGGTGAGTTGATTAACAACCTAGCCAACAAATACAACCTTCGGATAGCGAATGGCTATGGCCCGATCAAGGAGAAGACATTTCGTATTGCCCATATGGGAGACACTCAACTTGACGAAATCGAGGGCGTCCTGAAGGCGATTGAGACGGTAGCTGAGCTATAAAGAAGGAGGGAGAATGGAATTAAGAGTGCTTGTGTCAGATCCGTTGGCCGATGACTCTGTTGCAGCAATGCGACAAGCCGGGCTTACTGTTGATGTGAAGACTAATCTTTCCCCAGATGAGCTAGCCAAAGAGATCGCGAACTATGACGCGATTGTCATTCGCAGCGCAACCAAACTACGCGCTCCAATTATCGATAGCGCTAGCAATCTGCGGCTCATTGTCCGTGCCGGTGTTGGCATGGATAACATTGATGTAGAGTATGCAAGATCAAAACAAATTGAGGTACGTAACACGCCGGCAGCAAGTTCAAGCTCTGTTGCAGAGCTCGCCCTGGGTCACCTTCTTTCGCTAGCCCGCTACATTGGACGTGGCACAGTTTCCTTGAAGAACGGAAACTGGGAGAAAAAGGCCTTGAAGGGCGTGGAGATTGAGGGAAAGACGCTTGGCATTATCGGGATCGGACGCATTGGACAGTCGCTGGCCAAGAAAGCGAAAGCTTTGGACATGAAAGTAGTTGCGTTTGATAAGTTCATCAGCGAGAGCCCTCTACCTGAAGTGGTGACAATGGTTTCATTTGATGGATTGCTCAAGGAAAGCGATTTCATCTCCCTACATATTCCATTTGACCCCAAGGAAGGGGCAGTACTTGGAAGGGATGAATTTGCGCTGATGAAGAATTCTGTGAGGATTATCAACTGTGCCCGAGGAGGAGTGATCGATGAGGTGGCGTTGGCTGACGCGTTAGCATCGGGGCAAGTAGCCTGCGCGGCCCTTGACGTGTTCGCGACTGAGCCGCCAGATGTGAACGACGCGTTGTTTTCCCAACCGAACTTGTCCCTTACTCCACACATTGGAGCAGCCACTGTTGAGGCACAAGGACGCGTAGGGAAAGAGGCGGCCGAGATCGTTATTAAATTTGCTAAATCCAATTAGTGGGGGGTTATGTCAGAGATAATTCCATTTCGCGGTATTCGCTACAATAAGGACGAGATCGACGATTTGGCCACGGTTGTAACACAACCATACGATCGGATCGATGGGCCAATGCAGAAGGCGTACTACGAGCGTAGCCCATACAACATCGTGCGCATCATAAAGGGCAAAGCGGCTCTGCGTGGTGATGTTTACACCGCCGCGGCTTCCTTTCTCTCGGATTGGCTAGATGATCGTATCCTGAAGCGTGACGGGACACCTTCGCTCTATGTCTATCACCAGGAATACACCTACGCCAATGAACGTTGTACTAGAAAAGGCTTTATCGCTTTGGGGAAGCTTGAGCCGGAACAGGTGCACGCTCATGAGCGTACTCTAACAGGGCCTAAAGAGGATCGACTACAGCTGATGCGGGCCACAGAGGGTAATTTCGGTCAGATTTTCATGCTGTATTCCGATCCACAACGCGCAGCAGACAAACAACTAGACGCGGCAATCAGTGACAAGCCACCTGTAATATCGGTAAAGGATGACTTCGGAAACCGACACCAGATATGGCAGGTCACGGATAAGATGGTGATTAATGAGGTCAAAGACGCTATAACTGGCAAGGATCTGTACATCGCTGACGGGCATCATCGCTATGAAACGGCAGTTAACTTTATGCATGAGTGCAAGAGGCAGGGATGGAAACCGACCGCGCCAGAGTCATTCGATTACCGCATGATGACTCTATTCAACATCGATGAACCAGGAATGACGATCCGACCAATTCACCGACTGATCCACGGTTTGCCCGATTTTGACTCACAGTTGTTTCTTGCAGAGCTGAAAAATGATTTTGCCGTAACGCGGTGTCCAACGCTAGCGGAAATGGAGATAGCGTTAAAGGTAGGACAAGACGTTCATACTTTTGGGTGCTACACCGGCGGAATCTTCAGCACGCTCACCGTCCGTGATGAGAAGTTGATCGATCGGTTAGTCACAATCGAGCGATCGATGGATTGGAAACGCCTCGATGTCTCAATCTTGCACATCGCCATTCTGGAGAGACACCTTGGGATTGATGCTTCGGCGCTTGAGGAGGAGCGAAACATCACCTACAGTCATGATGTGCTAGATGCTGTAAGCAGGGTTGATCAAGGGGATGAGCAGATCTTGTTCTGCCTAAACCCGACGAGCGCGGATGAAGTACGACGGGTGGCAGATTATGGAGAGAAAATGCCTCAAAAGTCAACCGACTTCTACCCAAAACTTCTGACAGGTCTTGTTCTCAGCAGAATGGGAATACAGAAATAGGAGTAGAAAGGAGAGTGTAGGGAAGGGACCCGCTCAACTGGTCAATCAGGCGTACGAGCCAAGCTGAACCCAGAGAAAGAGTCAAGAACTTGGTCTCTCGCCCGTTCGTTTCACTCACTCAAGACGCCAAGATCGCGGAGGAAGACAAGAATAGGGTTGTAAGCAAAGACTACTTACTGCTCAAAGACATTTTACCGCAGAGGACGCAGAGGAAAGCATGTCCTTTGTTAACAGATAAAACCATAATACATAGATCGTCCGTAGCGTCGGGTCTTGCGCCCGACGTTAAGGATAAGATCGCGTAGACCGTCTGTAGCGT
>JAUVYF010000112.1 GCA_030603215.1 Candidatus Bipolaricaulota bacterium | reverse complement strand
CATAACTGCTTTCAGCGGTCAGCTTTCAGCTTGGGATTCTTTGCTTAACCAATCAAACGAATCAAACTATTTGACTTGCCTTTGCCTTTCCCAATCAACTATTCAACTCGCCTTTGCCTTTCACCCATTACTCATCACCCATTACCTGTTACTGCTTCTCGACTCAACCGGACTCTGCCCTGAAGGCAAATAGACGGCAATTGTGCAAACGTCGTCTCCTGCAAGCACACTTGCCAATACCTCTACGTCAACGGGTTCTTGGAGAATCTCTTCCCAGATCCCCTTGTAGAATCCGGCCCCGCAATAGCAATACGTCGGTGAAATAGTTTCCATGGTCTCGAGCACGTCTCTGACCCTCGGGCAATGGCAGTAGTACTGTCGCTTCTTTTCAGGGTCTGTCTCCTTCATGTACTCGACCAGAAAACCACTCTTGGGTATCTTGGTCGCGATTACCGTACTGCCCTGTTTGTTTCCCGCCACTCCCCATCCCTTACTCACCATCTCTTCAACAAGCTCCTCACTCAACTCAAGGGTATTCCTCAGAAATGACTCAAACTGTTCTTGTAGCATCTGATGGGCCACACCAGCATCCTTGGTGTCCTCATAGGCTTTCCGCATGGCCTGCAAGTCAGACTTTGGGTACTGGCAGGCACAGCCAGTCATAATCCTTTTTCTCTTTTCCTTATCTACCAGCGAGTCAACTCGCTCCATTGCTCGCTTCGACCAATCTATTAGTTCTTGCCGAGTGGAATGGGATGATAGCCCGTCACTTCCTTCCATCACTGCCTCTCGGATTTCCTCGCCAGCAATTTCATCCAGGCTGCCAGAGAATTTGGCCAACCAGGTTTGCTCAAAATCGCGTTCTTCTACCATTTCGTATCCCTTTCCCCGTGACTAATTCGAGATTACTCCCAGCTACAGGAGTTCGAAGCTCCCGCCTAATGCCAACGGCGAACAGAGCCAAATGAACTACTTTCGGCCTTAGGCATCTTCTCAATCATTAACTAGCTCCACCTCTTCAAGTACCAAAGCGGAAGAGGCTTTCCTTCTCGAATCAGAGCCCTAATCCTATCATTCGTCAACGCGACGCTCAATTCGTTACCTCCTCGACAATGCGCGTCTCGCTACGCAAGTAGGTTGCAAAGTTCTTCCTTAGTGTATTGGTGAAATTCCTACAGTATATAGCCTATGATAGCACGAGGTCGTCATTCAAACGACCCGTGAACCCACCTCTCCCACGAGCGATGAAGCAGTCAAATAGTTGATTGGTTGAATGGGAAGGACGAACTGAGAGCTGACAGCTGCTTCCTCACCCTCACCCAGCCTCTCCCTTCATCGAGGGAGAGGGATTATCAACAATCTTCCCTCCCCGATCGAGGGAGGGAATTAAAGGGAGGGGGAGGAAGAGACAGTAATGGGTCATGAGTGAAAAGCAAAGGCGAGCTAAATAGTTGATTGGTTAAATGGGAAAGGCAAAGGCAAGTTAAATAGTTTGATTCGTTTGATTGGTTGAGTAGGAAGGACGAACTGACTACTGAGAACTGAAGACTGATTACTGAAAGCTTGTGTAGCGTCGCACTTTGCCTGCCCTGTGCATTCCCATCACTCGAGCTTCACCTCGAGGAGGAGAATCCTGCACAACATGGTTGTTTTACAGGTTCTTCGTGGTGTAAACTGCAAAAACAAGGGAGGTTTCCAATGAAGGGATTATCGATTATCTTTTTGGTGGGCCTTGTGCTGGCGCTGAGCGCTGTCGGGGGACTTGCGCAGGGCGATGAACTCTGCCTGAATGCAGCTTTTGGCGTGGCAGCAGTGGCGACGTTGGCGGAAACGTATGTCGACGGGTTGATGAATGCAATGTATACGCTTACGGCAACGGCAGAGTTGAGAACGGGTGATTGGGAGACGATGCGGGCTTTGGTCGAGAAATTCGAGCAATCGAGCCCGGTTTCCTGTAGCGGGTGGTTCCTGCGACCGGATGGCACGTACTACAAGGTGATTCCCGGCCTCGTGAACGCGAACCTGTCAGACCGCGCGTACTTCGGCCGGGTGATGACCGGCGAGACAACAATTGGCGACCTGGTCGTCAGTCGGTCGACCGGCCGCAAGTCGATGGTTCTGACAACCCCGATTGAGCGCGTGGGTGTAGTAATTGGCGCGTTGGGTGTGACGCTCTATCTCGACGATTTCAGCCAGTTACTGGTAGACAAGCTGAAACTACCACGCGGCATCGCTTTCTACGCCACCAACGAGGAGGGACTGATCGCGGTCCACGCGGATCCATCCCTGTTGCTGGAGCAGCAGAGCCTTTGCACGATTACGGCCGCGCAAGGCGGTCTGCAGATCTCCGAGGTCATCGGCTGGACGTTTGTGCTAGGGACTTCGGTGACCGATCAATAGGAGTGCCGGCTTAAGCCTTGTTGCGAATGCGGGACAAGCCGTCTTCCTCGATGATGACGATCAAGATGAGTTCCCTAAGCTAGTGCGTGATTGCAGGACCCTGCCTTACTAGGAGGGTAGCAAACGCCGAGATAGGGTAAGATCTGAGTCAACAAGAAACCGAGCTTACGCAAGGGGGATGGATGTTGTCTGAATCACACACCGCATTGATTGCCTCGGAGTTGATGATCGGAAAGACGCAGGTCTGCGCTGTCGCGTCGCTTCTTTCCGATGGGGCAACGGTCCCGTTCATCGCCCGCTACCGCAAGGAACGGACCGAATCGCTGGATGAGGTACTGATCACCTCCATCCGCGATCGTCTGGCACAACTTACTGAGCTCGACAAACGGCGAGAGGTGATCCTTGGCTCACTGTTGGAACGCGATATCCTAACTGATGAGCTACGCGCCGCTCTTCAAGGAGCAGCGACCCTCTCCACCCTTGAGGACATTTACCTCCCCTATCGGCCGAAGCGGCGTACGCGTTCCATTATCGCCCATGAGAAGGGACTCGAACCACTCGCCATCACTATTTTCGCTCAGAAGCAAGGGACCAACGCGCACGAGGAAGCACACGCATTCATCGATAGCAGTAAGGGAGTTGAAACTATCGAGGATGCCCTCGCCGGTGCACGGGACATCATCGCTGAGTGGGTGAACGAGGATGCTGCGACCAGGGACGAGATGCGTAGGCTTTTTCTCAAGCGAGGCATCATCTGTTCTAAGGTTGTCAAAGGGAAGGAAGTGGAAGGGGCGAAGTACCGTGATTACTTTGATACACGGGAGCAGATCTCCAAGGCACCCGGCCATCGTATTCTCGCCCTCCTCCGCGGCGAGCGGGAAGAGGTACTGAAGCTCACGATCCGACCGCCAGAGGATGACGCACTATCACGCCTTTACCGACGTTTGATCAGAGCGCATAGCCCTACCGCAGTCGAGATGACCGCCGCGGTCGATGACGCCTACAAGCGGCTGCTCGCGCCATCGCTGGAGACAGAAGCCCGCCACCACGTCAAGGAGAGAGCGGACGGCGAAGCAATCCATGTCTTTGCGCAGAACCTGCGCCAGCTCCTCATGGCACCTCCGCTGGGACAGAAAGCGGTCCTGGCGATCGATCCAGGATTTCGCACCGGGTGCAAGGTAGTCTGCCTCGACAGGCAGGGAAAACTCCTACGCCACACGGTTATCTATCCCACCCAGTCAAAGGAACGAAGCAAGGAGGCGGAAAAGGTCATTCGCGATCTCGTGCAGCGCTTCTCAATCGAGGCGATCGCAGTCGGAAACGGGACAGGGGGGCGCGAGACGGAGGCGTTCGTTCACAAACTTGATCTCCACAACTCGATCCAGCTCGTGATGGTGAACGAGAGCGGAGCTTCTATCTACTCCGCCTCACGGATCGCCAGGGACGAGTTCCCCGATCATGATGTTACCGTGCGTGGGGCGGTCTCCATCGGGAGGCGATTGATGGATCCCCTCGCCGAGCTCGTGAAGATCGATCCAAAGTCGATCGGTGTGGGCCAGTATCAGCACGACGTCGACCAAAGCAGGCTGAAGCAGAGCCTTTCTGACGTAGTGGAGAGCTGCGTCAACAGTGTCGGCGTGGAGGTGAACACGGCAAGCAGTTCGCTTCTGGCGATGGTCTCTGGCATCAATCCTGCGTTGGCGAAGAAGATTCTCTCCTACCGGGACGAAAACGGACCTTTTAACAGCCGCAAGGAACTGCTACAGGTGCCCCGCCTCGGGCCGAAGGCATTCGAACAGGCGACTGGATTCCTCCGAATCAGAAACGCAAGCAACCCGCTTGATGCCAGTGCCGTCCACCCCGAGAGCTACGGAGTCGTCGGTCTCATGGCCAAGGCTCTCGACTGCTCGATCGCGGATCTGATGCAACACGAGGAGTTGCGCAGCAAAATCGATCTTAATCGCTACATCACTGATGTTATCGGCCTTCCCACCCTAAACGACATCATCGCTGAGCTAGCCAAGCCCGGCCGTGACCCACGCGATCGTTTCCAGCCGTTCAGCTTCGCCGATACCGTCCATTCTCTGGAGGACCTTGCAATTGGGATGAAGCTTCCGGGGATCGTGACCAACGTGACCAGGTTCGGGGCGTTCGTGGATATTGGGGTGCATCAGGATGGGCTCGTCCACATCAGCCAGCTCGCCGACAGGTTCGTCAATGACCCATCCGAGGTGACGAAGG
>JAUVYF010000119.1 GCA_030603215.1 Candidatus Bipolaricaulota bacterium | reverse complement strand
TAAACAATCTCACCCTCACCCAGCCTCTCCCTTCATAGAGGGAGAGGGGTGTTTTGTAATCTTCCCTTCCCAACCTCGCCCCGTGTAGTAGTAGGATTGGAGTTACTACATGGGGTAAAGGAGGGAATTAAAGGGAGGGGGGAGGGTTTTGTTTGTATAGCGTCGTACTTTACCTGCTTCCGTGCAATCCTATTTCACTGGGGTGTGCGACGTTGCTAGTCAGGGACTGGCTGCTTTTCAAGTAACCCAAGGGAAAAGATGCCTGTCCCTATCTTCCGACGCTATGGACGAACTGAAAACTGCTAACTTTCTTTTCCGGTTTCCTCCGCGTCCTCTGCGACCTCTGCGGTAAAATGACTTAAGTTTTGGCAGTAAGTTGCCTTTGTCCTTAACCCTATTCTTGTCTTCCTCTGCGATCCTGGCGTCTTGAGTGAGTGAAACGAACGGGCGAGCTGAAAGCTGATAACTCCTTTCATCCCACTTTTGGCGGCAAGTAAAGAACTATGGCGAAATAGTGACTTACACTTCCCCCAAGCACGAACATATGCCAGATAGCATGATTATATGGCAACCGTTTCCACGCATAGAAAATTACTCCAAAGGTGTAAAAAAAACCGCCGACCGCCACCCAGACCAAGCCTGCATGCGGGATGCTAAGCCACAACTGCCGGGCAGCAATAACAACAAGCCATCCCATCAAAAGATAGCCAACAACCGACAGTTTGCGAAACCGAACCCTGAATATAACCTTGAACACTACCCCTATTATTGCCAACCCCCAAATAACGCAAAGCAACGTTATCCCCCAAGCTCCACGGAGTCCCACCCAAAGAAACGGCGTGTAAGTTCCCGCGATTAGAAGGTAAATGGAGCTGTGATCGATCACGCGGAAGATCGCTTTTACTCGGGGTGGCCGCAGACTGTGATACAACGTGGATGCCAAGTGTAAGAGGACCAAAGACACCCCATATATACAAAAAGCCACCACATCTGATAATGTGCCACGAGAACGGGCTAGAACAATGAGAAAACCCAACCCAACAAGACTGAGCGCGGTACCGATCCCATGAGTAACCGCGTTAGCGATTTCCTCACGTGTTGTATATAGTTTGACCGTCTCAGAAGTAGTCTTCTTTTTGGTCGAATGCTCTGTCAATTTCCTCCTCAGGTACACAAAAAAACATTCTCAGACCTCTTTAGGTATTCCTTCTATCCTACACCTTCTACGGGAGACAGGCAATGTGATGTCAAGAGACCAATGGCCAACAAGCTCTGTTTCTTACTTTCATTGCAGTAGGGTTGTTGTTACTGAGCCAAGTTTTGCGATTTCCACTACCAGGAATTCATGATTTGTACAGTAATGGTCCTTTAGAGTAAACTGTTTCTTTGACGGGAGTGTGGCTCTTGGTCGGCAAGTCCCCAACGGGATATTGTCAGACCGTACATAGGCCGCTCCCGTCATTCATAGACCCTTACATTAATAGTTATACCAACAAGGACATATACCACACAATGTTGATGCAAGAACCTGGTTCACTAGAAACTCAACAGGGACTCACGCTTGGCGCAAGTGTGGAGGGATTCTTCTATGGCAAGAACCCTTCGCACTGGCCAAAGGTAAGCGAAGCAGTGAATGCCATAGCCTCCCTTGGGCTAGGCGTAGAGGTCTGGGCCACCCGCGGGGACAACGACTCAGAGCCTGGCCCTGAGGACATCAAAGGTCTTCGGAAGATCTGCGATCAGGCACCATTTGTTTCCATGCATACACGCCACAAACTCTGGCGGTGGGACCCACACGGACTGCAACACGAGATTTGGCTTTGTGAGGCAATCAACGCTCGTACCCTTGTTCTTCATCGAGAAAGCCTCGGGCTCTACGATCCTTCTTCTCGACCGGATTTTCCCGCAATAAAGCGACTGGCAGAAGCGGCGAGAGAAGCGGGAGTGCAACTTGTCCTTGAAAACGGGCGAGACACCTTGTGGGCACTTGATCTCATCCTCGATAAAATAGGGGATGATCCAATTGAGACCAACCTGGGCATCTGCATCGATATCGGCCATGCGCATTTGTCACAAGATGCCGGCCGACAGCCAATAGAGAACTATCTCAAACGCTATCGTGAACAACTCATACACCTACACTTACACGACAACTCGGGCAAACAAGATAACCACCGTCTTCTTGGCAAGGGCTCAGTCGACTGGGAAAAGTTGTTCGACGTTCTTGAAGCAGTCCACTATAACGGACCTGCTGTCTTAGAGATTCATAGCGAAGGCAAGCCACTAGAAGCAATTTTACAGGGTTGCGAGTTTATAGAAGGGCTATGCCGAACAACAGAACGAACACGTACCCACTAAACACAGAAGACACCAGAACACAGCTAGGAACAAGCTCCTATTAATGCTCTTTTAAAGGTTATCTACTTCTTCCTTCCAGGCAGGGATATGGGAGTCAATTGACAGTTTTTCGTTGATGGCCTTCTCAAATCCTTTGAGGGATCGTTCTTCGCCATGCACCAAGAATACTTGCTTAGCCCTTGTCTTAGCCAACCAATCGAGAAGGATCGGTTGATCAGCATGAGCTGAGAAGCCGTTCACGGTCCATATTTGAGCCCTTACAGCCGTTTCCTCGCCAAAGATGTTCACCTTCTTTGCTCCATCAACAATCTGTCTCCCGATGGTCCCGCGCGCCTGATACCCAACAAAGATTACACCAGCTTCCTCTCGCCACAGATTGTGGCGCAGATGATGAATGATCCGACCGCCAGTACACATCCCACTCCCAGCGATGATGATACTCCCCTCTGAGACGCCATTGATACGCTTTGACTCATCAGTTGTCTGCGTACAATGCAACGGCGGGAAGTGAAAAGGATTGGGAACATTGGAGAAAAGCTCTTTTCCTTCGACATCAAAGTAGTCGGGATGACGAGAGAAAATACGCGTAGTGGCAATGGCAAGCGGACTATCAAGGAATATTTTACACTTAGGAAGCTCATCTTTCTGCCACATGAGAAACAACTCGTACAACACTTCTTGAGTTCGTTCAAGAGCAAACGAAGGTATGAGTAGGTTTCCTCCACGACCGATAACCGTCTTTATTGCCTCTCTCAGCTCAGCGACAGAATTATCTAATGTGCGATGTTCTCTGTCCCCATAAGTCGATTCGATAAGTACCGTGTCCGCCTCACAGGGATCCTTGGGGTCACGAACAATCGGTCGATGTCGATTCCCTAGATCACCGCTGTACAAGACCGTCTTGCCTTCCGCGCGCAGCTCAACCGTCGCCGAACCAAGTATGTGGCCGGCATCATGCAACACTGCTTCAACGCCATCCTTAAGCACAATAGGAACTTCGTAGGGAATGGGCTTGCGGAAAGCATCAAGGCTGTCGAGAACATCTCCAACATCATAAAGTGGTGGGCGAGCCTTTTCTCCGCGGCGACGGGCTTTGCGAGCGCGGTATGCTGCGTCCTCCACCTGAATATGAGCAGAATCAGTCAAGATCACCTTGGCGATCTCTGCCGAGGGCGGGGTAGTAACGACCTCGCCATGGAAGCCGTTCTTCACCAGAAGAGGTATCAAACCAACATGATCGAGGTGGGCATGAGATAGCAACACGTAGTCTATCGTCTTCGGATCAAAAGGAAACCCCGCCCGGTTACGTTCTCTTATCTCTCGTTGGCCCTGAAACAGGCCACAATCAAGAAGTATCCTCACTCCATTTGTCTCTATCAAGTGACAAGATCCAGTTACTGTTTCCGCTGCACCACAAAAGGTAATCTTCATTTGATCCCTCCAAAGGTTTTCTACTTACTTGTCATTGTACTGTTATGGCAGAGGTTCCTCACGCTTTAGGCATGATAGATAGTCCAACGTCCAGCGTCCAGCGTCCAACGTCGAGAAACGGTGATGAGTGAGAAACACAGGATTAAGCATTACGGAGTAAGGATTAAGGGAAAACATAGTCGGGAGCCCGAAAAAGAGACGGGCAGTTTTTTGTCTTGGCTTCGTCAAAAACCAGCCAGTCCCCGTTCGTTTACTTACCACAAGCTACATGCCACATTTTAAGGGATACTAAACAATCTCACCCTCACCCAGCCTCTCCCTTCATAGAGGGAGAGGGGTGTTCTGTAATCTTCCCTTCCCAACCTCGCCCCGTGTAGTAGTAGGATTGGAGTTACTACATGGGGTAAAGGGAGAGGGATGTCTCATGATCTGGAATCTGCCTCTTCCTTGTTTGTCCATCGGTCTTCCCGTTTCGCA
>JAUVYF010000106.1 GCA_030603215.1 Candidatus Bipolaricaulota bacterium | reverse complement strand
ATGGCTCGCTCCAACGCTAGCTGGATTAAGCTGTTCTTACCACTGGATACGCTTGCTCCAGGTGAGAGCCTTTCTATTCCATACACGATAGACGTGCCAGATGACCCATCCCTGGTCGGTACGTACTGGAGCATGGTGATGGCAGCAGCTGTTCTCCCTCCCAGCGAGGCCATAGCCGAAGGAGAAGTGGGCATCCAGCAGGTGATACGCTACGGAATCCAAATCGTCACACATATCGGCGATAGCGGTGAGCGCAGGATTCGCATTGTAAACCCTCAGCTTCTTCGCAAAGATGAAGGGCCAGTTCTCCAGATCGACATCGAGAACACGGGTGAGCGATGGGTTAGACCCGTAGCTTGGTCCCAACTGTACGATGAGGAGGGTGCTTTCGTTGGCCGCTTCGAATCCTTGCAGCAGCGCATCTTTCCCAACTGCTCAGTGCGGTATCGCTTTGTCCTCTCCGAGGTTCCTAGCAGGAAGTACGAAGTCTTAGTTGTGTTCGACAATGGGGACCAGTATGTGTGGGGCGCTCAGTACACCCTTGAGCTGTGAGATCTGTGAGCCAAGCAAATACAGCCCACCTCTCCCATAACAAGGGGGTTCCTCACACTCCAGGCAAGCTTTTTCTCTCGCTCGCTCGTTTTACTCATTCAAGTTACAAGGAACGCGGAGAAAAGCAGAAATACGGGTTTAGAACAAAACATCTTACCGCAGAGGACGCAGAGGACGCAGAGAAGATCATGGTCCAACGTCCAACGTCCAAAGTCCAAAGTCCAACGCCGATGGCCGTCCAAGCAACGTCCAACGAGAAGAGGGAAAACAATGGCCATTAAGAGGTTTGAAGATATCGAGGCGTGGAAAGCCGCTCAAACAAGCAGCTAACCGCAGAGGGCGCGGAGGAAGGCATTTTCTTTGTTTGCAGACAAAACCAGAATACGTAGATCGTTCGTAACGTCGGGTCTTGCGCCCGACGTTAAAGAGAACGTCGCAGACCCCAGTGAAATAGGATTGCACGGGGCAAGCAAAGTGCGACGCTACACAACTAGGACTCTGTTCTTCGTTTCCTCTGCAATCTTTGCGCCTTTGCGAGAGGCAAAGTTCTTGAGTCTTTCCCTGGGTTAGCTTGCCTTAACTGCGAGAAACACAAGAAGGAAGATCGAACTCCCTTGAACTCAGCATCCCGATCGCGGTTGTTGCGCCTTTCTTCGCTGTTCCCCTGGCCTTTTGTCCTTGGGTCACCACATTTGTGATGACCAAGGAGACATGACCTTCACACCTATCTGTCCAATCGTAAGGGTTCAATCCACTGTCTTGACGGCTAGAGAAGGTTGGAAGTAATCGCTTCGACGACCAAAGAGAGCTCACTTTTAATACTTCTCAGGCGAGTTCTTATGTTCTCGGGATCAAGGGGAAGAAGGACAAGAAGAGGGTCATCATGCGTTTGCTTGGTGTATGTATCGATTAGTGAGATAACAGAGATCAGCTGTTGCAATCCATCATCCGTGAAAGAGCCGTCAAGTAATTTGATACACTCTCGCAACTTTCCCGTCACGTCTTCAATTAATCCCATCAAGTTTAACACTGTCTTGTCCTTCAGCTTATGATCACCCTCTACTTGATTATGCCTAGTATTCATGAGGTTTGGCCGTCCTGATTATTACCCTTAAGAAGCCCCTCCTTTATTTCGTCCATCGTGTGCGTCTTGATTCGTGAAACTTTGCGCTGAGGAATTCCCAATTGTTGACCAACTTGAGTTTGACTTTTCCCTTGATAGAACAGTCCCTCAATAACCTCTTGTTGAAGGAGAGAGAGCTTCTCAATAGCAGCAATGATTCGTGTACGTAACTCCAGCTGCAATCCCTCCTGTCCTTCATAAACCCTGGTGATATCGGGCAAGCTTGGATGTGGATCTTCCTCGCGTCGGTATTGGTCAATTGATACGTAGTTCATCGCTTCTCTTCCTTTGAGCAGTTCAGCCACTCCTTGTTTGGTGATTTCGAGATGCTCAGCTAGTTCACTAATCTTCGGAGGGCGCCCTTCTTGTTGGAAGATTTCCTCTTGGGCTTCGTTCAGCTTTCGGTTCATAAGCTGTATCCATTGGGGGATGCGAACCACAGCATGCTTGCCACGGATGTAATGCCGGATCTCTCCCGTGACTAGGTGATGTGCGTAAGTGGAGAATTTCCCCTTTCGGGCAAGATCAAAGTTCGTAATAGCGTTTAGCAAGCCGATATATCCAGCTTGAACTAGATCGTCAAGTGGCTCACCTGAGTACAAAAACTCGCGGGCAATCGATTTTACCAATCCAGCATTAGAATTGAGGATTTGTTCCTGCAAGCGAGAGAGATAGGCACAATTGGCCCCGCTTTTCTTCGCGGAATGGAGGGCCTGAAGCAATTGTTCATTATCCAATATGGAGAACTGAGATTCTCTAGCGACCGGCATTATATGTCTGCCTTGTTTCTAGTGGATGTTCCCTTGCGTTGGGAAAGAATCATACGTGCGTAACCCCCTATTTGTTGGCACTTTTGTGCTGACATAGCAGCTTTTCCTAGTGGGCACACTTGCCCCTGTACTGCTAGCGAGCACTTCGAACAAGTCCACTTTCGCGGATTGAAGTATCGACGCTCATCGTGAGTACATGGTACAACTTGCTGAGACAGAAACCAATTGTCAAGATACTTGACAGCGCTCTTGCCATACGTGTATGTCCACATCACTGTCAACGCATCCTTGAGTACGTACCTCTTGTTCAGGCTCTCATTCATTGACAATAGTTTGGCCAATGAGATCTCCTGTTCAGGTTCACCCCGTGGAATACATATAAGTAACTATTCCACGGGGCAAGGATTCTCTGGATTGCGGAACAAGTTGTAACGTTGTCCCTTGATGAACGTTTTCTCCTGCTTGCTGGCAGTACGCCATTCCTCTAGCCTGATCTTGTCGGTTACTCCGTTGTAGTTAGCGATGAGATGGAACTTGTCGCAGACGATCTTGGCATGTGGAATCTCCTCGCTGTCTGCCGTCCCAACGGGACAGGCAGGCAGGCACGCAAACGGGTTGGTTCCTTGTGCTTTAGCATCGATCCCTGGTGGACGAAACGTACGAATGTTCCCGCAGTGCGCACACCGACCTTGATACGCTGTCAATACAAGATGAACCACTGAAGCTGTTCCCAATGGAAGATCTAAGACCTCACGGTGACGTTCACGTATCTTTCCCATTCGACGCTTGTACTTGGGACAACGAAACCCGTTGCGCCTTCCATCTGGTCTGAGATAAACCCAGCCTTTATGGCCACTTGAGTTAACTGAGATGTCCTTTAGAACCCAACCCCCAACCTCTAGACTGGTGCAATGGAGCCAATGAAAGAGTTGCCGACATGGGGCCTCCTTGGTAGTAGCCTGTGGTCTTTTGTAACCTGCTATTGCTCCAAGGTTCCCCATGTTGCAACCTCTTTTTCCATCAGCCATCTTGCGAAAGACCCAAAAGCTGCCTGTCCCCTTTTTACTCTAGACTAATGAAGGAAGTGTGTCTAAGAATGCTCAATACTAGGCATAATATAAGTAGGTCGATCACAGAGGCGGCCAAAGAAGAAAACCTCTGAGACAAAGGCAAACCACCTGAAAGGGTGGGGCGCAAAACAAAGGGGCCTTACCTAAAGGGGTAACACGAGAGCTTCAAATCCCAAATCGAAGCTCCCGACCCTAGAGAAGGCAGCCCAGTTACCAAAAGGAGGTAACAAATGAAAAGACTCGCGTTGAGTTTGACGATGTTACTATTGGTTGCGGGATTGGCGTTAATCGGTGTAGCAGCAACAAGTGGCGACCAGACTGTAAGCTATCAGGTTGCTGCGATTCAGGCGATATCAGTATCCGGTAACCCATCAGCGCTCATAATCAACTCGGCGACTGCTGGTTCCGAACCTGATGACGACACAGATGCCACAACTACATATTCTATAACGGTAAACAAAGGCAGCAAGATCACAGCTACGATCAATACAGTCATGTCTACTGGCGTTACCCTTAAGATCAACCTCGCCTCTGCTGGAGGCACCACCCAACCTAATGTAGACATTTCTGATGCCACAACCACTCCTCTGGATGTTGTGACAGCGATAGCCGCTGGCAGCAAGGATAGCGGTCAGGCAATCACTTACACGCTTTCTGCACTAGCAAGTGCCGGCGTTGTAGAGCAGGCTAATAAGACGGTGACGCTTACAATTACCGATGCCTAGAGGAGGCATTCAGGAACTACATCCGATGTGTTATTTGAGCTGAGGTGGGGCAGTGTCCCCCCTCAGCTGTTTTCTTACTGGAAAGGAGAATGAGTAAAGTGCTCAGATATTCAGTGATAGCCTTGCTAATGTTCTTTATCTTCGCGGGCCAAAGCGGGTCAGCGACAGATATCAGCGTGACTGGCAGCTGGTCTGAAACGATCGATGAGAATGATCTGCTTGCAGGTGCAGGGACCGACCTTAAGAATTCTTACGAAAGCCCCGATAATCAGGTTTCGATTACTATTTCAAACACTACTGGCAGCTGGCGAGTTGATATCAAGAGGGTTGATACGAACTGGCATGCTGACCTCTCTTTGTCTGTGAGAAGGACCGGTAGTGGTGCAGGGGGTAGCGTCTCTGGCGGAGACACCTACACAGAAGTAACCGGTACTGACCAACCGTTCTTTACTGGGAGTAATGGAGTCTCGGGGATAACGGCGCAAATCAAACTAAGTGGGATGTCAATCCAGGTTTCACCTGATAGCTATAGCGCAACAGTGTATTACACAGTGGTAGACACGTAAGGCGTTGGGATGTATACTTTTTTGACAGCAGGGAGAAGTTATGGGCTATCCAAGTACTGTTTCAGTCTTTCTATCGTATAGAATGAGATGCGCATTGGTTGGTCTTATCATGGCCGTCCTTTGTGTCCTTCTTGTGCCTTGCGTTCAC
>JAUVYF010000061.1 GCA_030603215.1 Candidatus Bipolaricaulota bacterium | reverse complement strand
CATCGACTCCCGCGGAAATCCAACAGTTGAAGTCGATGTTATCCTAGAAGACGGCATCTTTGGTCGAGCAGCAATTCCATCTGGCGCATCATTGGGAAAGCACGAGGCGCTGGAGCTACGGGACAACGACAAGAAAAGATTCCATGGACGAGGAGTCACCAAAGCGGTGGAAAATGTTATCCAAGAGATCGCGCCCGCCCTAATCGGCCAAGATGCACTCGCCCAGGAGAAGATCGACCAAACCCTAATCGAGCTCGACGGAACAGAGAACAAAACCCGCTTAGGAGCAAACGCCATTTTGGGAGTATCTCTAGCGACGGCACGAGCAGCCGCGGAAAGCCTTGATCTTCCTCTGTTCCGTTATCTTGCCGGAGCGCACGCGCCTTTACTTCCCCTTCCTCAAATGAATGTACTTAATGGAGGGGCGCACGCAGATAACAACGTTGACATCCAGGAATTCATGCTGATTCCTATCGGAGCCAAAACGATTCATTCAGCGGTAAGATCCTGCTCCGAGGTCTTCCACACCCTTAAAGGAGTGCTAACAGAAAGAGGTTTGGCAACGGCAGTTGGTGACGAAGGCGGATTTGCTCCGAACCTCAAAGACAACAAGGAAGCCCTGGAGCTACTTGTTATGGCAATCGAGAAGAGCGGTTACCGCCCAGGAGAGGACATTGCCCTAGCAATCGATGCCGCGGCAAACAGCTTTTACAGCAATACGTACAGCTTCACAATCGACGGAACTACACATCAGCTATCAGCCGCGGACCTGGTCGAAGTATACAAGAACTGGATCGCGGCCTACCCGATCGTCTCCATTGAAGATGGTCTCGCGGAAGAAGACGATGCAGGCTGGAAACTTGTTACAAGAGAACTCGGCAACAGGATCCAGATCGTAGGCGACGATAACTTTGTCACTAATCCACGACGCCTTATGCATGGGATCAAAGAGAGAATCGCAAACTCAATCTTGATCAAGCTAAACCAAATCGGGACACTATCAGAGACGCTTGCTACAATGAGGATGGCCCACTTCGCTGGTTATACCTGTGTTGTCTCTCATCGCTCCGGGGAAACTGAGGATACGTCAATTGCTGACCTCGCCACTGGAACAGCATGTGGGCAGATCAAGAGCGGATCAATCTCACGCAGTGAACGCGTAGCAAAGTACAACCGCCTGCTGCGAATCGAGGAGGAATACGAGCTAGAACTAGCTACCTGGCCGGAGAGATTCCACGCATAACCAGCGGGAGACAAGGGAATACGGAGGCCGCAGCGCTTATGACTGGGGTTCAGGCGACAAGAAAAACAATAAGATGGGGCCGAACCCACATGATACTCTGGATAAGTCTTGTAATGCTCGGCTTGCTCTTCTCTCTCTACGCTATTCGTTTTCTCGAAATCCACGGGCTTAACCACGATCTGGCTACGCTGAAATCGGAAGAAACTCTTGCCTTTGCTATGCAACAAGAGCTACGATCGAGACTAGCGCTAAAGGATGATCCGGCCACCATTGAATTATCAGCACGCGAACAGCTTGGCTTGATAAAGCCAGGGGAAGAGAAAGTCATCTTTATCAAAGGAGAGTAGCCAGCTTGTCGGGGAAATTCGTACATCTACATACTCACTCGGAGTACAGCATCCTTGATTCTTCCTGCAAGATCGCTGGGCTCATCAACCGCGCCGCAGAATGTGGAATGGATTCGCTTGCTCTCACCGATCACGGAGTGATGAGCGGCGCGATCAAGTTTTACCGTGAAGCCAAGAAGCAAGGTATCAAGCCAATAATTGGTTGTGAGGTCTACCTTTCCCCAGGAGACAGGCGCGAACGCAAGGTAAGAGATGGCCAAAAGTACTTCCACTTGGTACTGCTTGCGTCAAGCAACGAGGGCTACAGGAACTTAGTACGCCTCGTAAGCCTTGGCCACACTGAGGGGTTCTACTACAAACCGCGCGTCGACAAAGAGCTATTACGGGAATACCACACTGGTCTTATCGCTCTTTCCGCGTGCGAAAGTGGAGAGATTCCTCGCCTTCTCACCGCTGGCCAAGAGGAGAAAGCTATTGCTGTAGCACAGGGATACAGACAGATCTTTGGAGAGGACAACTTCTATATTGAACTTCAAGACCACGGAACCAAGGAAGGAAGATCCCTGAAGCAACAACTTCAAACGCTTGCCCACAAACTTGAGCTTCCTGTTGTCGCCACAAACGATATTCATTATCTGTCTAAAGAAGATTCTCTCGCCCACGAGGTACTGCTAAACGTCAGAGCAAATAAGAAACTCGCTGATTCCAACCACCTAAGCTTCGATGGCGATGGCTACCACTTCCGCGCTCACGAAGAGATGGTGAAGCTGTTTTCCGATGTGCCTGAAGCAATTGAGAATACACGAGTTATCGCCGCACGCTGCAACCTCGAGCTCCAGTTTGACGCAACGATGATCCCTCCTTTTGAGCTTACGGCCGAGGAAGGGAATCCAGATGAATACCTGCGAACCTTGGCTTACAGAGGGGCAGAGAAATACTTTGAAACAATCACCGGTACGGTAAGAGAACGGCTTGACTACGAGCTCGACGTGATAAAACAGATGAACTACGCCACCTATTTCCTAATAGTATGGGATTTTGTGCGCTTCGCTCGCAAGCAGCACATTCCGGTTGGCCCTGGCCGCGGCTCAGCGGCTGGAAGCCTTGTTTCTTACTGTATTGAGATCACTCGCGTCAATCCGCTGAAATACGGCCTGATCTTTGAACGGTTTCTCAATCCAGCCAGGATAAGCATGCCAGATTTCGACATCGACTTTTGTGTCAACGGTCGAGATCAAGTAATTGACTACGTGCGAAATAAATACGGAGACGATAAAACAACACAGATTGCCACATACGACCGTATGGCCGCCCGCAGTGTGGTGCGAGACGTTGGACGTGTTCTCGGCGTCTCTTACGGCACAACAGACCGACTGGCCAAGATGATTCCTTCTGGTTACAAATTGGAGACCGCGGTCGCCGAAGTAGCGGAACTAAAGACACTGTACAAAACAGACGAAACTACAAGAAAGATCGTCGATATCGGCCAACGCCTCGAAGGACTAACTCGTAATACCTCAACTCATGCTGCCGGAGTTGTAATCTCTGCCGATCCACTGACCAACCATGTCCCGCTCCTGCGCCTAAGCGGAGGAGAAATCGTGACACAGTTCGACATGACGGATATAGAGGCAATCGGTCTACTAAAATTCGACTTCTTGGGGCTGCGTAACCTCACCCTGATCGACGAAAGCTGCAAATCTATACGCGACCATGATGGAATTGAAATAGATATCGAATCGCTACCACTCGACGACAAGGAGACATTCCAGTTGATCCGAGCGGGGAAAACAGCGGGGATTTTTCAACTTGAGAGTTCAGGAATGACCGGCCTTATCAAGCGTGTTCAGCCAGAGCGCTTTGAAGACCTGGTTGCTCTGCTTGCCCTACATCGTCCGGGTCCACTAGAAAGTGGAATGGCAGATGACTACGTTGAACGACGCAACGGCCGCCAGCAAGCTACCTACCCTCATCCAAGTCTACAGGAAGTACTCGAGGAGACCTACGGCCTCCCAATTTACCAGGACCAGATAATGCTAATGGCTCAAAAACTGGCCGGTTTCTCCCTTTCCGAGGCAGATATCTTGAGAAAGGCAATGGGAAAGAAGAACAAAGCTATGATGAGAGGCCTAAAGAAAAAGTTCATCAGCGGCTGTCAAGCAAACAGCATCTCTGGAGAACTGGCAATACAAAGTTTCAGTGATATGGAGAAGTTCTCTCGCTACGGCTTCAACAAATCACACGCAACTGCCTACGCGTTCATCTCTTACTGGACTGCTTACCTAAAAACCCATTACCCTACCCACTTCATGGCAAGCTTGCTTACCAGCACGCAAGGAAACTTGGACAAGATCGCCGAGTACATCAGTAGATGCCGCAAGATGGGAATTGATGTCCTCCCGCCCGATATCAACGAGAGCAAAAGTAGCTTCACCCCCATAGGTAAAGGCCGGATCCGTTTTGGGTTAACAGCGATCAAACATGTCGGTAGCGCAGCGATCGCATCTATCCTTGCCGTTAGAGGCGATGGATTCAAGTCACTCTCCGACTTCTGCCGCCGCATTGGTGGAGAAAACATTGACAGGGAAACACTAGAGGCGCTAATCAAAACAGGGGCTTTTGATAGCTTTGGAGCAGCCCGCAAGGGATTGTTACTCTTCCTTCCAGAGGGACTAGAGCTAATGCAGATTGCCCGGCGTGAACAACAAAGTGGCCAGCAATCGTTCTTTGGCAATGACGCAGAATCCACACCGGAGATCTCCAAAGAGGAGTTCTCACAACAAGAACGCTTGGGCTTCGAGCGAGAGTTGCTTGGCCTCTACGTTAGTGCTCATCCGCTTGATGACCATCGAGAAGTTCTCTCCAATTGCTATATGCCCCTCACTCAACTCTTATCAATCAAGCAAGGAGAGCGGGTTACCGTAGGTGGAAGAGTAAAGAGACTACGAAAAATCCCAACAAAAAATGGCGGGCAAATGGCCTTCCTTTCGCTGGAAGATGGGATCACAGAGGCAGAGATTACGGTCTTTCCTAAGCTGCTAGAATCCGACCCGTTCTTGCTTGACGAGGATCAGCTCATTGGCCTTTGCCTTAGCGCGGGTAGTAGAAATGGACAGATAAACCTGATAGCGGAGAGAGTCTTCCCGCTTGATGAGATCACAGAGAAAAAACAGGTCTCTCTGGTGATCACACTAACAGACGACAGGATAACCCAGAAAAGACTGAACAAGATCTCCGACATTATAAAACTATATGTCGGACAAAGCCCCCTTATATTTCACATTCAGGATGAGAGTGGAGACATTGAAGTGATTACAGGAGGGGAATACTGGGTCAATCCGTGTGAAGAGTTGAAGACTTCTCTGGAACAAGTCGTTGACCAGGGAAATGTTCTACTGTTAACAGAGGACAAGAATTGAAGATATACGTGCGTGGAAGCTTGCGCTGGCTTTATCCAGGGATGCGAGTAAAGCGTTGGACCCTACTGTCCGTCCTTGGGATGGCGCTATTCGTCATCGGATTGCTGGTAGTGATAGGTAAGGAGCAGATTGGCCAAATCTACAACCTGTTTCCGCGACAAGCACCGACTAGCTACGTCCTGGTTAGCGTTTTTCTCTTACTCGGCAGCGCGGCATTCGCCGTGGGTATAAGTCGCCTTGTAAAGTCTATCATCTCTGCAGTGGCTCCAGAACGTGACGGAAAGGCATCAGACCTAATCTACCGCACGCGGATACTAGAACGCGGACCTCGGGTTGTGGCTATAGGAGGGGGAACAGGATTATCCACGTTATTGCGGGGACTCAAAGAGACAACCTCAAATATCACGGCAATCGTAACAGTAATGGACGATGGGGGAAGCTCTGGTCGTTTACGCACTGAACTGGACGTGCTCCCACCTGGAGACGTGCGCAACTGTGTTATCGCGCTCGCTGAAAATGAGCAGCGCATGGCGCGGCTGTTCCAACACCGATTCCGCGCCGAAACAAGCGATCTTGACGGACATTCCTTGGGTAATCTCTTGTTGGTGGGAATGGAGCAAGCAACTGGTGGATTCGACCGGGCAATCGAAGAAATGAGCAACATCTTGAATATTCATGGAAAGGTTCTCCCTGCTACTCTTACTAAAACACATCTCCGGGCTCAAATGGAAGACGACCAATGGGTAGAAGGTGAAACTCGCATCACTGCCGATCCACGCCCAATCAAGCGAATGACCCTCTCTGCCGCAGGGGTCCACCCATACCAGCGAGCGATAGAAGCGATAAACCAGGCCGATCTAATCCTTCTCGGTCCAGGAAGCTTGTTTACCAGCATCATACCTAACCTGCTAGTCGATGGAATAGCGGAAGCAATTGAGAAGGCAGCAGCGGAAAAGCTATATGTAGCCAATTTAATGACGCAACCCGGGGAAACAGAAGGATTTACCCTGATGGCTCATCTAGATACCCTTGCTGAGTATATGGATTTGAGCAAGTTTGATGGAATAATTGTCAATACGTCGATGCCAGAAAGAGATCTTCTCACAAACTATCGCAAGGAATCAGCTGGGCCGATAGAAGATGCGATAGACGAGAAAAACAAGTACGGAATGCGCGTGATTCGTGCCAAGCTTCTAGAAACAGTAGAATTAGAAGGCAAACTGACTATAAAGCACGATCCTCGTGCCCTGGCTCAAGTGATTGCTCACTCGCGTGCTTTCTCACACACCATCACCAGCCAATACTAACGGTCCCCCTCCCTATCTGACCTGCCTGCTTGTTCTTTTCCTACGAACCACGATCCGCATCAGTATCCACTGTCATTCCGGCAAACCCCGGATCGGGGGTCCGGGGCAGGCGCCGGAATCCACAATAGCTGCCAACACCGCGGAGAAAGGTGAGAATATGGGTTTAAAAACACAGACATCTTACCGCTAAAAGCAAAGTCATTTTACCACAGAGGGCGCGGAGATCGCAGAGGAAGGCATGTTCTTTAGTCAAGAGATTCACAAACCATAATATGGTGCTAAAGAATAAGACAAGAGATTTCTCACTGTCTGCCTGTTGCATCCGCGACGCAGACAGGACCTCCGTGGTTAAGCAGTATTCTATCACCAAGGACACATACTCGCTTCGTTTGTTTTCACCCTGTTCTTGGTTTCCTCTGCGTCCTCCGCGTCCTCTGCGGTTAAGTACTGTCTTTCTGTGTCTTACGGTAGAGGATCTGTCTGCGAGAGGCTAAGCTGGTGAGTCTTTCTCTGGTTTACCTTGCCTTAACCGTGAGGAACCTATTAATCTTTCCCAGCAGTTCCTCTAAAGGGATGTCTGCCATCGAGTCCAGGATCAAGTCCGCATGATCTAGTGGTAGTTCTTGTGTCATAGCGTTTGGAACTGCCACGCAGAAGATCTTTGCTTGCTTTGCTGCTAGTATGCCATTAGGTGAATCCTCAAGGGCAATAACTTCATTAGCTTGAAGGCCTAATCCTTTGAGGGCAGAAACATATAGTTCAGGATTAGGTTTGGCATGCGTAACATCATCGGAACATCGAATACAGTCAAAGAAAGTTTCTAGCCCAAAGCGTGCAAGGTGATTTGTAACCCAGTCTCGCGAAGAACTAGAGGCGATAGCTAGCTTTAGACCTAAATGCACTGCGCTAGCAATATACGCTTCTACACTAGGGAGTATGGGCTGGTCTCTCAGGAGTTGGGCTTCTCGTTGTTTTTGTTCTTGACGGATCAGCTTGCACTCATTTGTCGCTGACAAGTTCCCTTCTAGGTGGCTACAGGGATCAAACGTGTCCGCAGAGAGACCAATGTATTTGGCCCAGGTAGCAAGGGAGAGCTTGCAGCCCCGGCGTTCTAGGACTTCTTGCCAAGACCTAAAAACTGGGGTCTCTGTATCCAGAATAACACCATCAAAATCGAAAATAATCCCGCGAATCATCCCTTTTCCCCTTCATGTTTGAGCAGATGTATATTAATCCTGTAACGGCGCCAATGATACCACTAACTACCAAAGAGAAACAGCCTACACCTTTCAGAAGCGCTCTCCTGACAGGAAACTCTCTTGGCATATCTGGTATCATAAGCAAGCTATGTCGAGCAGCCAAATCAACAGGAAGATGCAGGAAGTACTCCAAGAATTGCAGGACTGCACAGTGTGCCCGAGGGAGTGTCATGCCGATCGCAGCTCAAATAGACTGGGTTACTGCCAAACAGGTACTGGTTTTAGCATCGGTTCTATCTGCGCCCACACCGGCGAGGAGCCGATCCTAAGCGGGAGAAATGGGATATGTAATGTCTTCTTTGCCCGCTGCAATATGCAGTGCGTCTTCTGTCAGAATTATCAGATCAGCCGTAATCATGGGCCGATTCGGGAACGCGCACTGGGGCTTGATGAGATCATAGAGCAGATAGAACTAATCTTAGATAGTGGTGTTACAGCTGTGGGTTTTGTCTCGCCCTCCCATTGTATCCCTCAGATGAAAGTTATCATCGCCGCCCTTGAAGAGAGAAAAAAGTCTCCAACTTTTGTTATGAACACCAACGCTTATGACAAGGCGGAAACACTTGTCTCCCTGCGAGGCATCATTGATGTGTATCTTCCTGATCTCAAATACATGGAAAGAGACTTGGCTGTAAGTTACTCCGATACTCCGGACTATCCGGAGATAGCGACGATAGCGATCAAGGAGATGTATCGCCAGTGCGGAGCGGACGTTGAACTGGACTGCAATGGTTTGATCCGTTCCGGGCTTATCATCCGGCATTTAGTTCTTCCGGGGCATGTCGAGAATAGCAAGCGATGCTTACAGTTCATTGCCCGGGAACTATCCCCCACCGTTTATGTTTCCTTGATGTCACAGTACCATCCCACACCGTTGGTGGCTTCTCATTCCAATCTTGGACGTACACTTTACCAAAGTGAGTATGCGGCAGTCCTCTCAGAGATGGAACGGCTTGGTTTCGAGCGAGGCTTTACCCAGGCTCTAGAAAGCCCTGCAAACTATCTACCCGATTTTGTTCGGCCACATCCATTTGAAAACCCTTAGAGGCTTGGGTTCCTCGCGGCCAAGGTAACCCAGAGAGTGACTCACCAGCTCAGCCTCTCCCCAAGGCGCAAAGATCGCGGAGAAAGGCAAGAACAGGGTTAAGAGCAAAGGCAACTTACCGCCAAGACAAATACATTTAACCGCAGAGGGCGCAGAGTACGCAGAGGAAACCAGAAAAAGGAAGTCATCAGTCCTCAGTTTTCAGTAGTCAGATCGTTCGTAGCGTTGGAACCTGTGTCCGACGTCAAAAACTACACAAGCTTTTAGTAATCAGTTTTCAGCAAAGGAAAGGAAGCTTTCAGCTTTCAGCTCCTCCGGCTCAAGCACTTAACTATTCAACTACTTACCTGCTTCATCGCTTTTGGCCTTTGGCTCGTGACTCCCGACTCTAGGCTCCTGACTGTCCTTTCACTCATCACCCATCACCCATTACTGTCTTCTTCTCCCCCTCCCTTTGATTCCCTCCCTCGATCGGGGAGGGAAGATTCTAGAACATCCCTCTCCCTCGATGAAGGGAGAGGCTGGAGCCTGCCCCGGACCCCGATCCGGGGTGAGGGTGAGGAAGCAGCTGTCAGATCTCAGTTCGTCCTTACCATTCAACCAATTAACTATTTGACTGGCCTTTGCCTTTCATCCATCACTGGTTACTGTCTTTTGATTATGCCTTTCTCTGCGATCCTCCGTGCCCTCTGCGGTTAGATGTCTTTGCTTGCCTTCCTCCGCGATCCTGGCGGCTTGAGTGAGTGAAACGAACGGGCGAGAGAAAAACCTTACCTAAAGTGTGAGGAGCCGATTAATAACT
>JAUVYF010000017.1 GCA_030603215.1 Candidatus Bipolaricaulota bacterium | reverse complement strand
CAGGGGTTTGCCGAATCCGATTCCATAGTAGAAACAACTTGCGAGACACAGTACGCTCAGCATACTCCGATTGAGCCTCACGTAGTGTTGAGCTATCTGGACGAGGATGGACGGCTTGTGCTACGCACAAGTACCCAGGTTCCGTTTCACGTCCGAAGGATTGTTTCTTACGTGCTTGGGATACCGCTTCATCGAATTCGCGTGATCAAGCCGCGAATAGGGGGCTCTTTTGGAGTGAAACAAGAGGTTCTCCTTGAGGATCTGGCCGGATTGGTTACCCTGCGCACCGACCGACCGGCGCTGATCGAGCTTACCAGACGGGAAGAATTTGTGTCAACGCGGACGCGGCATCCAATGCGAATTCGTGTCAAGCTTGGAGCAAAGAGAAATGGGGTATTGCATGCAATTGAAATGGAAGTCCTTTCCAACACAGGGGCATACGGCTCTCATAGCCTAACCGTACTGTCTAATGTTGGTTCAAAGACACTTCCAATATATAACAAAGCAAACAATGTTCGCTTTTCTGGGAAAGCCGTATACACAAATCTTCCAGTCGCTGGGGCATACCGTGGTTATGGTGCACCACAGGGTTATTACTCATTAGAGGTAGCGATGGATGAACTAGCTGGAAAACTTGGACTGGACCCGATAGAGCTCCGGAGACGTAATCATATTCGCTGTGGAGAATCGTCACCGATCTTTGAGGAAATAGGTGAAGGAAGGGAAGGTGTCGCTCAAACGATTAATAGCTGTGAGTTGGAGCGTTGTCTCGACATAGGGGCAAAACGGATCGGTTGGGCCAAGAAACGAGGCTCGCGCACTCGCAACGGGTCTTGGGTACACGGACTTGGCATGTCGATCCATATGCAGGGTTCGGGGATCGCCCAAGTTGATATGGGTGCCGCGACGATCAAAATGAATGAAGATGGTTCATTTAACCTTCTTGTTGGGGCTACTGATCTTGGTACAGGGTCAGATACGATTCTTGGGCAAATTGCCGCCGAGGTCCTTGGTGTGCCGTTATCCAAGGTGATTGTTTACTCTTCCGATACGGATTTCACCCCTTTCGACGTAGGAGCATATGCCTCCTCAACTACCTATGTCTCAGGAACAGCAGTCAAGCGGGCAGCAGAAGAAGTGCGTGGACAGATCGTGGAAGTTGCCGCCGCAATGCTCGAAAGTGACATGACAAACCTTGCTACTAAGGATGGACAAGTCATTTCAATTGACGGACGTAGCGTAACCCTTGCTGAGGTTTGCCAACGCGCTATGTATCAGGTGGACCAGTTTCAAATCGGCGCTATCGCATCATGCGTGCAGGACCAGTCACCCCCTCCATTTATGTCCAGTTTTGCTGAGGTAGCAGTAGACACAGAGACAGGGTTTGTGAAGATTGTTGATTATGTGGCTGTAGTTGACTGTGGAACCGTGATCAACCCAAAGATGGCACAAGGACAAATCGAAGGAGCACTGGTCAATGGGATTGGTCAGGCGCTTAGCGAGGTGATGCTGTTCAGCCCAACTGGACGGGTACAGAATGCCACGCTATTTGATTATAAGATCCTTGGGGCACTTGACATTCCGCCAATTGACATAACACTTCTCGATTCCTATGAGCCAACCGGACCAATGGGTGCCAAGTCAATCGCGGAGATTGGGATCAATGGCCCAATCCCTACGATCGCTAATGCCATCTATGACGCCGTTGGAGTACGACTGACGAAAACCCCATTCACTCCGGAACGAGTACTAAGTGCAATCCGTAGCCATTCTACGTAAAGCTATCATAAACCTCAAGATAAGATTGACTTACAATCTCACTCTAGCCAAAAAATCCTTTAACAGGGAAGTAAGGGTAGGAGACCCAATCTCCTGAAGCTCATAATGCACTCGAGTGAATGGAACCTTGAACGAAAGTAGTCGGCCTAGGTTGATTGGTGTCCCAATTACAATTCCGTCGCATGGAACGTTGTCTACTGTTTCCTGTAGGTCCTTGATCTGCTCATTCCCGTAACCCATTGCCGGAAGAAGACGCCCAATCTTTGGATATTTCTTGTAGGTCGCAGCGATTGAGTCAACCGTGTAGGGCCTTGGGTCGACAATCTCTCTTGCCCCGAGTCGTTGTGCTGCAATTGTCCCTGCTCCATACGGCATCCCGCCGTGGGTAAGCGTAGGCCCATCCTCGATTACCAGTACGCGGTTGCCTTGGATGACTGCCGGGTCATCGACGCTAATTGGTGAGGCAGCTTCAATGATCCTTGCAGTTGGATTCAGTGTCATTATGTTCTGACGTACAAATCGGATATCGTCGAGCGATGCGGTGTCTACCTTGTTTATTATGGCAATGTCTGCAGTGCGCACATTCACGCCACTTGGATAGTAAAGAAGTTCATGACCTGCGCGATGTGGGTCGAGTACGACGATAGAGAGATCGGGTTGATAGAAAGAGAAGTCGTTATTTCCACCGTCCCAGATGATGATATCCGATTCTTCTTCTGCCTTACGCAGGATCTTTTCGTAATCTACTCCGGCATAGACAACTGTCCCATTGTCAATGTGAGGTTCGTATTCCTCTCGTTCTTCAATTGTACACTTGTGGCGGTCCAGGTCTTCATAGGTCCCAAATCGCTGCCACTCCTGCTTGGCTAGATTTCCATATGGCATGGGATGGCGGATCACAGCAAGCTTTCTTCCTTCGTTCTTAAGAATGTTACATACTCGTCTTGCTGTTTGACTTTTGCCCGACCCGGTACGGACAGCAGTAATTGAGATAAGTGGTTTTTGTGACTTGACCATGGTTGATTTAGTTCCCAAAAGGACAAAGTCGGCGCCGGCGGCATTGACCAAGCTTGACCGTTCCATTACATACTGGTTAGAGACATCGCTATAGGCAAATACGACGAGATCAATAGCTTTCTCTTTGATTAGGGCGGTTAGTCCGTTCTCGGATACAATGGGAACCCCTTGCGGGTATAGGCTCCCCGCAAGTTCCGGAGGGTATGCCCGCCCTTCGATATCAGGGATTTGCGTCGCTGTAAATGCAACGACCTCATAACCAGGGTTATCACGGAAGTGAACATTGAAATTATGAAAGTCTCGCCCCGCAGCACCCATAATTAGCACTTGTTTCTTCATCCTATCTCTCCTTACTTGACTTGTAGATGAGTTATTGTACCGAGTCTCGCTGTGTGTGTTCAAGAAAGGCTTGCCTGGCAGTTGTCAACGTGTTAAACTGGCATTATTGTGTCTCTTGCCAATAAGATCACAATTGCACGCGCAGTGCTTATCGCGCCAGTTATCTGCTTTCTCTTCTTGGGTCAGCGAGAAGCAGCACTAGCGCTTTTTCTCGTTGCTTGTGCGGGAGATGTTCTCGATGGGATGGTAGCACGATCCCGAGGAGAGATTACGGCAACGGGAAAGGCACTTGATCCACTTGTTGATAAATCCCTCTATGTCGCGCTTCTTGCGTCACTTGCCGTTCGTAGCGAGATCCCATCAGTTGCCCTAATACTATTTCTTATTCCCGAGGTAGGGCTTGTCGTTGGTGGGATAGTCGTTCACTGGCGTGCTGGCATCATCCAAGGAGCGCGTATCCCAGGGAAAGCTGCCGCGGTTCTTTTCTTCGCCAGTATGGTCCTTCTTCTGCTGCGACTTCCTGGCAGAATGGAGGTTCTCTACACGGCGATCGGCGCTAGCTATCTCGCTGCCCTTGATTATCTGCGAATCGCGATACAGGCCAAGGCAGTTCAGAATACTGATAATCGGGAAACTGTGGCGGAATCAGCGACTCAAAGCGAGCCCGCTTCCCAGTTGCAGGATGAGTGAACTCAAGTCTCCAGGCGTGTAGCAACAAGCGCTCTGCGGGTTTTCCATACAGTACATCGCCAATGATTGGGTGTCCAATATAGTTAAGATGTACCCGTATCTGATGTGTGCGCCCGGTGTGTAGAAGAATTGTGATGAGAGTTGAATCCTCTGTTCGTTTGAGCACGTGGAATTCGGTCTGTGCTGCGCGTCCCTGTGGCCGGACTGTCATTCTTGTTGGATGAACCGGGTTGCGCCCAATTGGCGCATCGATTAATCCCTTGGCTTCGCTGATCACTCCTGTTGCACTGGCCAGGTAAACCTTCTTGACCTTCCTTGTCGCAAACTGTTCTTGTAGGGATTCAAGAGCAGAGGTTGTTTTTGCAATAACAATTGTCCCGCTGGTATCCTTATCCAATCGATGCACAATCCCTGGGCGGTCTCGGTTACCACCTGATGGGAGCTCTCGATTGACAAGGAGCGCTTGCACAAGTGTAGGCTTATTCGCGCCTGCCCCGGGATGTACCGTTAAGCCTGTAGGCTTGTCCACCACTATAATATCTCCATCTTCATAGATGATTGGTACGTGCACAAGGGGCGGACTAAGATCTTGTGTGGAACAAGTTTTCCACACGATTTGCTCGCCTGTTTGGAGGCGATATGAAGGGCGAGCAACTGCTTTTCCATTGATAGAAGCAGCTCCAGAACGAATTGCCTGCTGAATCTGAGTGCGAGAGACACCGCTTAGTCTACTTGCCAGATAGCGATCAAGGCGGAGACCAACCTGTTCCTCGTTTACGGTTAACGTAATCTGTCTCATGGTCCCTCCTGAGTTTGTCTAGATCTGTGCGCTACCGTATAATACAAGCGTTGCGTAGGGAATGGAAGGAAGCTTGGAGAGCATGATCGTGGGAGTTCCTGCGGAAGGCCTCTGACTTTCATTATGTGGAGCGTGAAAGGGACTGTCTGATGAATATTGAGTTTATCGATGCACTTGAAGAAATGGCCAAAGCCAAAGGAATCGTCCGCGAAGATTTGTATGAGGCAATTCGTCGGGGACTTGCTGTGGCGTATAAAGAACAATACTACACAGAAGCAGATGTGGAAGTAGAAATCGATCAACACTCTGGGGACATCCTTATCAATGGCAAGAAGATTGACCTGGCAAAGTTCGGACGCATTGCTACTAGAAAGGCAGAAGAGACAATTCGACAAGAAGTTACCTTGAAGCGAAGGGAAATCATCTTTGAATTGTACAGCCATCGCATCGGAGAGATTATCGGAGGTTCAATTCACCGATTCGAAGGGAAGAACGTATGGGTGAACTTAGGAGAAGCAGAAGCAGTTCTTCCGAATGGCGAGCGTATACCGGGCGAGCGCTATCATGCTGGCGAGAGACTACGCGCCTATCTGGTAAGTGTAGAAAAGACGCACGGGGACCCTCGTATCTTAATCTCACGTGCTCATCCAGAATTTGTCCACCAACTCCTTCGTCTGGAGGTTCCCGAAATAGAGGATGGAACGTTAGTTGTTCGCAAGATTGCCCGTGAGGCCGGTCGTCGTAGTAAAGTCGCAATTGAGTCACTTGATCCAAATGTAGATCCGATAGGAACTTGTGTAGGAGCGGGTGGAACACGGATAAGAGTTGTCACCAGAGAACTGAACGGTGAGAAGATCGATCTTATCCGATGGTCGGATGACATTGGACAACTGCTACAAAACAGTCTAGAGCCGGCCTCGGTTCTCTCGGTTGAACTAGATGAGGAGACACGCAAAGCTAATGTCCTCATCCCAGACGATGAACTATCACTCGCTATTGGAAAGGGAGGACAGAACGTTCGCTTGACTGCTAAATTGGTCGGTTACGCAGTTACTGTCTCGAGTCCCAGCGAGGAAAGCAAGTAATCGACTGTTCAACAATGTCATTACGATGAACCCAATCGGGAAGAGGATCTTAGAACTTGTATTTGGCATCACCCGCCATCACGCCTGGTTAGTTCTTCTCCTTATCTTAGTTCTTACAGGTGTTGCTGGTTACTATGTTCGTGAGCTGCCAATCCGTACTTCCTATCTTGATCTGCTTCCAGAGGATGATCCACTAATCAATGAGTATCGCGAACATGAGGCATACCTTGCTCAGAGTGACTACATTACTCTCCTGCTGACTGCCCTGGAGCCCGACGAGTTTGTAGTGGCAAGCGAGGATCTACTTGGAGATGCAGCAGCTACAATAGCAAGACAGCTACGCATGAATCCAGAATTCACTCAAGTAACCTATCTCATAGAACCTTCGCCAAAGATCCCCGACCAATATCTTCTCCTTTACACACTGGATAGCGATAAGCTTTCTCGCATCGAGGCAAGCGTTTCCCTTGCCCGGCAGACAATTGCTACAGAGGAGCTTTCACTCCTTCCTTCCACTGATCCTAGCTATCTTTATGAAGACATCAATAGGAGTCTTGAACAAACTCTGTACGGTACTGATTCAGAGACAGCTTATACCATAAACATTAGCGCTGTCGAAGAACAGCTGCAAGAGATGATAGAACTCAATCAAGCCATCCTGGAATCCTTTGATGGAATCAAGACTTTTCCAGCCATCATAGATGCGGTCGAAGGCTTGGCTGAGATCTTTGCTGTTCCCACGACAAGAGTCGAGCGCGCCCCCCAGGCTTTTGTCTCTAGTGATGGCAAGATGTTGCTAATGACTGTACAACCACGGTTCCCTTCTCAACGGGGTACTCATTACTGTACCCAGGTAATGCGGATCTTGAGCGAGGAACTTGAGCGAATCGATCTAGAGCAACTAGGTGTCAAAGTTGGAATTACTGGCACATATGCATTCGTGGCTTCTGCTAACGCAGTAGTAAATAGGGATATGCAGTTGACAACCGTAATCTCTTCCGTAGGCGTATTTGTTGTTCTCCTTCTTGCTTTTGGGTCGCTCTTCTACACGATTATTACCGTTATTCCTCTCGTTATTGGCCTGGTACTGACAATGGCATGGGCGAAATTCGCGATGGGTGGATTTAATCTAATTACAACATTCCTTCCCGCGCTCATTCTTGGGTTGGGGATTGACTACGGAATTCACTTCGTTTCACGTTATGCGGAAGAGCGGAGAAAAGGTGAGCCTTTTGATTCGGCGCTTCATACAGCTATCCTACGCAAAGGAAACGCGTCATTCTGGGCTGCGGCTACGACTGCGCTGGTTTTTCTCTGTCTCCTGTTTTCGCGATCACGGGCGATGTTTGAGATGGGGGCAATCACCAGCATGGGGGTTGTCATTGCTTTTCTGTGTACGCTTTTCGTTCTTCCTAGCCTTCTTGCTCTATCGCATCATATTCCTCGCTTTCAGTACCGCGTACTTGCAGTTGATTACTCCCGATTTCTGGGTCCTTTTTTTCGCGCTTTGACGGGGAAATGGCGCATTATTTTCGTTGCCACCATCGTGCTTGCTCTCTTCATGGCCTTTCAAGCGGTTCATACCTCGTTTCAATTCGTAAGCTCAGACGTTATCCCGGACACAGAGAGCCACAGAGTCCAGGACGAGATCATACAGAACTTTGTTGCTGATGATACAAAGATAGGCAATTACTTCACGTTTCTTGCCTCGTCAGAGAATGAATTGGCAAGGCTGCTTGATAACCTAAGCCACAGTGACCTTGTGCAGGGAGTAGATTCAGCTAAGGATCTCCTTCCTCCGAATCTCTCCGAACAGCAAGACATCCTAAGTAATTTGGACCTTGGCACTTATCTCAATCAACTTGATTTTTTGGACCGTAATCTGGAAAACCGTGCTGCTTCCCTTATCCAACTGCGTACATTACTCGCGAAATTTGGATTCATACAGTATATGGCTACGCTGAATGGCATGGAGAATATCACCCTTGCCAGCAGCGAAATCCAAACCCAGCTAAGACAAATACAAGACGAACTTGCACAGCTTGATATCGAGAAAACGCAAAATGAAATCTACGCATTAAACGAGGTGCTGTACAGACTCGATGCAAACCTGGGGCAACTTCGCGAACTTCCCCCCGTGGAAACCCTTCTACGAGACATACTGGCTGAGTTACCAGAAGGGATCCGGGCCCGGTACCTGACACCTAGCGGTGAGTTTATCATCTACGCCAGGATGAGTGAAGCCCTCCATGAGGGCGATAACCTGGAGGAATTTGATGCCCTTGCTTCTTCTCTCTCGAGCCGCTACTTTGGTATGCCCAAACTGGGCATCGCACTCGAGAAATACATGAAAAGCGATTTTTGGCGATCAACACTTCTGGCTATTCTGCTGATTGCCGTCATTTTGTGGCGCAGTACTGGCGGTATCATACGTGCTTTTCTTGCCAGCACGCCTCTTATTCTGGGGTACATTTGCATGCTTGGGGGAATGAGACTACTGGGGATCAAGTTCAATTTCGTTAATATCGCTGTGTCACCGCTTCTGATTGGTATCGGTATCGATAATGGAATTCACATCCTTCACCGTTACTTGGAGGAGCGTTCAATTCAACCAAGGGGTGCAATCGTGCGCGCAGAAACACACACGGCGCTCGCTGTTATCGTTACTTCCCTCACAACTATGCTTGTGTTTGGGAGCTTGTTTCTGGCACGCACCCCGGGATTGCGGTTTCTTGGTATCTCAGCGCTTCTTGGTATCGGCTCTAGCCTAGTCTTTAGCCTTCTCTTTCTCCCCGCAGCTTTGCACGCGGATCGAACGAACCGGTTATAATACCAGCAACGTAAAGCGCATTTACTTCTATGGGAAAAAAGGAAGTGACAAGTAATGATTATTGGATATATCGGTAGTGGAATGGCTTTGATTGCCGCAATCGCCATAGGGTACATGGTTGGAAGCATCAATCGGAGCAAGCGAGTAGAGAAACTGCTTGCCGCGGCACAGGAAAGAGCGGAACAGCTGAAGAATGAGAAACTGCTTGAAGCACGGCAAAGGATCCAGGAGTTACGAGAACAACAGGAGGCACGAGGGAAAAGACGAGATGAAGAACTGGTTCGAATGGAGGAACGTATCTTGCGGAAGGAAGACCGTCTCGGAAAGAAGTCGAATTATCTTGAAAAGATAGAAGATTCCTTGCGGCAAGACGAAGAAGAATTGGAGCAACTGAAGAAGATTGGAGCTAAATTACTTTCAGAGGAAAAGGCACAGCTAGAGGCAACTGCTAATTGGAGCCAGGATAAGGCACGGGCGCATCTGCTGAAGCTGGTTGAAGCCGAATCACAGCGCTTTTTTTCCCTCAAAGTGAAGGAGATAGAGGAAAGGAGCAAACAAGAAGCTAAGCAGCGAGCTGCAAAGATCATTGCTACTGCTGTTCAGCGCTATGCAGCTGAATACATTGAGGAGAATGCGGTTCGTTCTGTTCCACTCCCTTCTGAAGACTTCAAGGGAAGGATAATCGGTCGTGAAGGACGGAACATAAAGACTTTTGAGGCACTGACCGGAGTGGAACTACTTATAGATGATACGCCTGAAATGGTGATTCTATCAAGTTTCCATCCGCTGAGGCGCGAGACGGCAAGAATTGCACTTGTGCGACTGATTGAGGATGGACGTATTCATCCCGCACAGATTGAAGAGAAGGTGCAGCGAGCCAAAGCGCAGCTAGCTGAACACGTCCGAGACGAGGGGAAGAAAGCAGCATTCGATTTGGGCATTGACCTGCATCCCGAACTAGCTGCGTTGCTTGGAAGGCTGCAGTATCGAACAAGCTATGGTCAGAATCAGCTGTCCCATTCTCTGGAAGTGAGTTGGATTGCAAAGATGATCGCCGATGAACTAGGGCTCGATGCCTCTAGCGCTAAGCGAGCCGGCCTCCTGCACGATATAGGAAAAGCAGTCGATCACGATGTAGATGGGCCACACGCCCCAATAGGCGCCGATCTTGCCCGTCGTTATGGTGAAAGCAAGGAAGTCGTGCACGCTATCGCGGCCCACCATGAGGATATCGAAATCAGTGGGGTCCTTGATGTCATAATCCAGGCGGCAGATACTCTGTCGGCAGCACGGCCAGGAGCCAGGAAAGAGAGCTTTGATCGTTACATTGAACGGTTACACGAACTGGAAAGAATCTGCCAATCATTTCCTGCCGTACAAGCAGCTTACGCGTTGCAAGCCGGCCGCCAAGTGAGAATAATGGTACAGCCAGAACGAGCAAGTGACGAGGTAGCGGCAAAACTTGCCTACGACATTGCTCGGACCATTGAAGAGGAGCTGAATTATCCCGGAGAAATCAAGGTCAATGTAGTCCGTCAGACACAGTTTACAGAGAACGCTAGATAAGCATTTGCTGGAGGAGGAAGGATGGAGATGTCAAAGCTATTGTCTAAATCTAATCCCAAAGTAACCGCGGGAGCCATTGCTTATGGCATCCGCCAGTATGGGGAACCGCAACTGCAAGTAACTGGTCCACGTGCAGTGAATCAGGCTGTGAAAGCTGTTGCCATTGCCCGTGGATACACGGCTCCAAGCGGGGGTGGATCTCTACTTCATGCCCGCTTTCAATACTGTTCTTATAGAGGAAGAAGAGAGAACTGCAACCTGCTTTGAGATTTGTCCGCGTTACCCTTGCAGAGATCAGTCGCCTCGTCCCTATGCAGTGATGGCAGCAAGCGGGCTGGCAGATACGCGTCCTTGTTCGTCTGCTCAAATCTAGGTAGTATTAGTGGATCTTGATCCCTACTTAAAGGAGTGACTTTAGGAATGGAACGTTTCTTTGCGCGGTACCGAAAAGTGATTATTTGGGCAATGGTTGTGGCCTTTTTTGTAGGAAGTATAGCTCTTTACTCTCTGCAACGCTTTGGAGCTACGAAAGGCCCGTCTACTGGGGATTACGACACGGAGGTACCTGCCACAGTAAACGGAACGACGATCTCCAGTACGGTATTCGAGCAGGCTTCAGCAGACCTACTCAATCAATATGAAGAGTACTACAGACAAATCGGGCAAGACATAAGCGCGATTCTATCAGGCGCAAGCGGTGCGTTGCTTCGCATTCAAGTTCAGGCTTCTGCAATGCAGAGTCTGATCCGCGAGGTTCTACTAGATCAAGAGATAGAACGCTATGGCATTAAGATTCCCAAGGCAAAGATAGATTCACTGTATGCCTCCGAATACAATTCCCTTCTTGAAAGCTACGATATCAGCGAAGACCAGCTCTCTTCCATCCTGCAAAACCAAGGGAGAACCCTCGACGAATATAAGGCAGGAATCCGAGATAGCATAAGAGGCCAGTTGCGTAATGAGGCTTTGCGTGAACGTGCTGTTGGCAGTATCGAACCAACAGAAGAGGAACTTCGCTCCTATTTCGAGAACGATATTTCGGCCTATGAAACGGAGGAAGAAATCCGTGCGTCACACATCCTAGTCCAGGATGAAGAGACAGCGAACCAAATACTGGAAGAATTGGCCCTAGGGCAGAGCTTTGCTGAACTAGCCAAGGAATACTCAGCTGACACCGGTACGGTAGATGAAGGTGGTGATCTGGGTTGGTTCTCCCGCGGGCAGATGGTTGTTGAGTTTGAACAAGCGGTCTTTGCGCTGGAAAAGGGAGAAATCAGCAGGCCAGTGAAAACCGATTATGGCTACCATATCATTCAGCTTGTTGACCGCCAAGCAGCCAGTACACCTACATTGGAGGAAGTGAAAGACCAAGTCCGCGATGATTACATTGCGCAGCTCTCGAGCGAACGATTCAACGATTGGTATCAGGAGACACTAGCACAAGCCGACATAAAGATAAATCGTCCGTTAGTAAATGCTTACTTGCAACAACAGGAAGATGCTGAAGCTGGATTGGCTGAGTTTGAACGAATAAGAGAAGAGGGCTTGTCAAACGATTCATACCTTCCTTATTATATTGGCAGCATTTACGACTCCAGAATGATGGAAGTTGTCAGTCAGAGAGCCGATCTTGAGAAGGCAGAAGAGAAAACTGACGAGGAAATAGGACAAATCGAGGAGCTGAGTCGGCAAATCGATAGCTACAAACAACAAGCACTGTCCCTGTACTTGGAGACTTTAGAGGACGTAGAAGCCGATGAAGGTTTGCTAGATCGGATTCTTGCGCTTGACCCAGATAATGTAGTGACAATCTACCGCTATGGCAAGCTTCTCGTAGAACAGGGAAATCCGATCGGCGCTGACATGCGATTCGAGGAAGCGATCACCAAGGACCCCAGCTATTTCCCGCCGTACATGGGTTCAGGGGACGTAGCTATGAACAATAAGAATTACCGCAGAGCTGCCGAGCAGTATCGACAAGCGCTGGAGCTTCGGCCAACGGATCTTGTTGTTATGACCAAGCTCTCTGGTGCTTACCTTGCTCTTCAACAACTTGATGAGGCTGAAAAGCAGCTTGTGGCAATTCAAGACATCGATCCAGATAACCTCGCCCTAAACATAGGGCTGGGAGATCTTGCGTATGCAAGGATGATTCTGGCAATCAATGAGCGTGACGCACTCGAAGAGAAGCCTGAGCGTATAGCGGAAGAAGAGACTCAGTTGCAGCAGCTTGCTGATACGATAAGCGCCCATTATGAAACAGCGAGAAAGCAATATGAGAAAGCGCTTACTACCAGTGGCTCGGCAGATCTTTATGTCAAACTGGGAAGAGTGGAGCTTGCAAGAGGTCAGTTCGACCAAGCGGAACGGGCATTTCACGATGCGGCGGTTCGTTCTCCATACAAAGCTGAAGCATATGAGGGCATGGGAGATCTTCTCATGCGGCAAGGAGATATAGAAGGAGCGATTGAGGAGTATATGACTGCATTTTCACGCAGCTTTGACAACACCCTCAAGCAGAGAGTGGGGGAAGAGATCATTAAGCATGATCCTAATGACACTACGATGCGCTTTAAGCTTGCTGATATTTACGCGGATCAGTATATGTGGAGTGCAGCAATCAGGCAATATGCGGCAATTATCGAAACTAGTCCAGATTTAGTCGAAGCATACGAGAAGATTGCAGAGGCATACATATGGCGAACCGAGTACGACACAGCCATCGACTATTTGTGGAAAGCGATCGGTTACGCAGATAATGACTCAAGCAAAATAAGTATCTATAACAAAATCATCGAGATTGACCAAACCCAGGTTGGTCAAGACAGACCGCTTTCCGTGGCGGGACTTGACTCCCTGTTTGAGTTAGCGCAGATCTACCTTGTTCAAGGAAATCTGCAGGACGCTAGAGGAAAGCTAGAACAGATCATAAGTATAGACCCTTTCTATCATGCAGAGGATGTAGTAGCGCTCTTGCTGCAAGCTGGCGGTGAATTACCAGAGCCATCGATTCCCGAAGAGACATTACAGACGCCCTCTAGTATCGTGACTCCACCTGTGGATGAGGTACAGACTCCTTCCAGCAGTGTTGCGCCAAACACTTCACAGGAAACACCAAACGACACTCAACAATGACCCGTAGTGCTTTTGAAGAGGTGGCGAAACTAGTTGAACGTTTGCGGGCAGAGGATGGTTGTCCGTGGGATCGCGCCCAGAATCATCGTTCTCTGCGCCCATACCTCATTGAGGAAGCGTACGAGGCAATTGCAGCCATCGATGCGAATGATCCCGCAGCCCTTGCTTATGAGTTAGGCGATGTTCTCCTACAGGTTCTCCTGCACAGCCAAATCGCGGCTGAAGAGCATGAATTCTGTATTGAAGATGTAATAGATTTGCTCTCGAACAAGCTGCTACGGCGCCATCCACATGTGTTTGCCGTTGCATCAAGGGACACAGATGCCATCAGGCATAACTGGGAAGTGATTAAACAGGAGGAACGACAAACGCACTATGCGCTCCCTTCGATTCTGGCAGCGAGGAAACTCATTGACCGGATGAACAACCTAGGGATCTCAATTGAAGACATCAGCTCAGCCTCTCTTGAGGAGAAAGAAGGCAGAAGAATTCTCAAGGCCATTGCCGCGAGTTGGGAAAAAGGCATTGATCCAGAGCTCGCGCTTGAGAAGGCAATCGCAGCGTTGTCACAGGCGTGTCCTAGATGATTCCCATGAAGCAAGATGCTGCGGTGTTCTGGGTAAACACACGCGAATCGGAAGTTCATTTCATTGATGCCATTCTGAGTGCGTACGATGGTATGGCGAACGTAAGGCGCAATTACCGCGTGCGTAATGGAAAGGTGTATTTTAAGGTGTACATTTCTCCTGGTATGAAGGATGAGTTTCTGTTTCTTACGAAGCGCCTGCGACAATCGGGTACAATAATAGGAGATGTGTTGGAGGAACAAGCGAATGAAGATTCTAAGGCCGGATGAAGTTGTATCCTCGATCTTTCAGATTGACTACGAACGTTTACTACGTAGCGGAAAACGGGCAATCATATTTGATCTTGATAATACCCTCGGCCCTCGAAAGTCGACTCAGCTTGAAGCACAAGTGCTTGCCCTTCTGGATTCTCTAAAGGGTATGGGATTTCACGTTGGAATACTCACGAATCGGCGAAATATTACTAACAGTCTATCAATTAACCGTCTCGCCGAAGACTATCCTTTGGTCCATCGAGCTAGCAAACCTGCGAGGGGAGGATTCCTCTTTCTGTTGGACAAACTAGATGCTTTGCCCAAGGAAGCAGTAATGGTAGGGGATCGCATCTTTACCGATATCTTTGGGGCAAACCGTTTGGGGATCTACTCAATTCGTATCTGCTCTACTTGAGTCGCGGGTCAAGAACGTCACGCAGGCTATCGCCTAGGATGTTGAACCCGAAGACGGTAAAGAGGATGCATAGACCCGGATAGACCGCCATCCACCACGCGGTACGCATGAACTCCTGTGCCTGCTGGAGCATCGCCCCCCACGATGCCATTGGCGGTCTTACTCCAAACCCCAAGAAGCTCAAGCCCGCCACAATAATGATGTTCACCCCAACCATCATCGTCGTAACGACAAGGAGCGAGGCGATCGCGTTTGGTAACACGTGACGAACAATAATCCGAACGGTTGGCACACCAACTGCCCTGGCTGCTAGAATGTAGTCCTTCTCGCGCACAGAGAGGACTTCGCTACGGATAATCCGCGCCGGCTGCAACCCAAAGATTCCCAGAACGATAATAAGTGTGACCACGCCCGCTTCCCACAAGCTCACAATCAAGAGGACCAACACGAGGAAAGGGATTGAATTGACGACCTCAAGAACCCGCATGATCAATGCATCGGAGACGCCACGAAAGTATCCCCCAATCAAACCAAGGAAGCCACCGAAGACCATGTTAAGAAGTGTGGCGCCCGCGCCGATTCCCAGCGCGACACGAGAGCCAAAGATGATTCGGTCCATGACATCCCGACCAAAGTTGTCCAGCCCCAGTGGGTGCTCCAATGAGGGTGGGTTGAGGAAGTTCACAAGATCCATCGAGAGGGAGTTGCCGCGCGCAAGGAATGGAGCGAAGAGCGCTACAAAACAGACAGCCAAGATAATTGCCAGGCCGACCAATCCCTTAGCATCTTTGGAGAACCGTCTTGCAACAATCTGCCAGTATCCTTGTACAAAGGTCTCCGCGTTGCTCACGCGGGCCAATTGGCGGATGTCGAAGAACGCCCACAGCCAGAGGATCAGGAAAAAGAGGAATAACAAGATGGTCGAGAACCAGTACTCCGACGGCCTCTTGCTAGCCGAACAGGCAAGCCAAGCCAATCGTCCCCGCAGTACGGCAGCATAAAGGACTCCACCCTGGATTGCCAAGAACACCCAGAATACTAGCCCCTTCCTCCACCATCCACGGACGATATGACCAAGGCCGGGAACAAGAAGGGACAACAGATAATCTCGCAATAACGCGTTGTTGTTCTTAATCATAGGTGATCCTGGGGTCCATGTACGCATACAACAGATCCACGAAAAGGTAGGAGATCATGTAGCAAGTGGCCATAAACAGGGCAACTCCAAACACAACCGACTGGTCACGGCGTAAGATCGAATCGACGACTAAGCGTCCAATCCCGGGCCAAGCCGTCGTTGTCTCGGTGAGTACCGCTCCAGCGAAGATCGTGCCGACCTGCAACCCAATATTTGTGACCACAGGCGCTAATGCGTTTCGGAATGCATGTTTGATGAGCACCACTCTTTCCCGTAATCCCTTAGCGCGTGCTGTATCGATATATTCTTGGCGCATTACTTCAAGCATGCTTGCGCGGGTCAACCGTGCATTCAATGCCATCAACACCGATGACAGGGCCACCGATGGAATGATCAAGTGCCGCAGCCCATCAATGGTGAGAAACGACCATCCGAAAAGTGTCGCGCCTCTTCCCGAAACAGGGAGAATGCGCAAGATCACGCCAAACACCATCATCAACATCAATGCGAGCCAGAACACAGGGATGGAGATTCCGACCAAAGCAGCTGTAGTCACGCCGTAGTCGAGAGGAGAGTTTCGGTAAACTGCCGACAGGAGCCCCGCAGGGATCGACACAACAAGAGAAAGGAGGAGCGCGAGGACCCCCAATTCCGCCGTGGCCGGAAGCCGCTCGACGATCACCGTCCACACGGGCTTGTGATAGGTCATCGCCTGCAGCTGGCCGTTGAACAACCCAGTGGTCAGGCGCCAGTATTGGACAGGGAGCGGATCGTAGAGGCCCAGCTTGTGCCGAATCACCTCGATACTCTCCGGGGTGGCTCCAAGCCCGGCCATAATTCGCGCTGGATCACCGGGCATCGCCTTTAATAAGGCGAACATAAGAAGCGTCAGTCCAAATAGGACCACAAAAAGCTGTAATACCCTCCGCACAGCATAGGCAAACATGTCTTTGTGGTTACCTCAATCACCTTAACATAAGGAAGCCCGGACCCCTGAAGGATCGGAAGCCCAGGCTCCTGAATTTACTAATGAGTGACCTATCCGTCAACCCACACGTTATTGGACGGGCTGCAGAATTCAATGTCGCCGAGTGCGTTTATCTGGTAGTCATGCACCCGCACCCGCACGGCATGGGTCTCAATGTAGTGATAACCCGTCATGTCAGCGTAGTCTTCTACGAAGGCTATTCGTTGCGCCTCGACATACAGGGCCTCTCTTGTTGCTTGATCGCACCCTGGGCAGGTCGCTGCTTCTTTAACCAGCCGATCGACCTCGGGGTTCGAATACCAGGAGAAGTTGTTCGCCGTCCCGACTACCGCGTTCTCCGTCGTGAACAGGTAGTAGATAAAGTTGTCTGGATCAGGACCACCAGACCATCCCATCACGTAAATCTCGAAGTCCTCTCCGAGTGGGTCGGCCTCGCTTCGATAGAGCAGGTCAAGCAGCGGCCCCCAGTCGAGCGGCTGCACCTGAGCATTGATCCCGTTCTCCTGCAGGTTAGTGGCGAGGATCGTCGACAGCTGCACGCGGCGCGGGTCAAGCGGACAGTAGATCGTTGTCTCGAAATCCTCGGGGATAATCCCTTCGGCCTTGAGCTCGTTAAACAGCCGCACGGCTTCCTCATCGTCTTCCTTAATGGCGTTGGCCTCCAAGTACTCGCGATCGTTCGCCCACAACGCAGCCGGGGTAACCCCGTACGCTCTCACACCGGTCAATCCCTGGAAGATGGAGAAGATCGCGGCATCCATATTGATCGACATGCCACACGCCTTGCGGAAACGAATGTCGCTGCTTGGAAGATGCGAATGGTTAAAGCCGATGTGGAAGTAACTGAGACTCGGAAGCTGTTGGACGACCACGTTCGGGTCGGCCTGGAAGCGCGGCACGTCCTGCGCCGGGATGTTATCGACGATATCTATTCCACCTGCCTCAAGCTCGAGCATCATTGTAGCCAAATTGGGGATTGGCCGGAAGATGATCTTGTCAAGGTTGGGATAGACGAGCCAATAATCTTCGTTTCGCTCCAGCGTGATGTGATCACTGGTCACCCACTCGACGAACTTGTACGGCCCACTTCCGACCGGATTCAAGTTGAACGCCTCAGGGCCCATCTCCTCACACGTGTCCTTAGGCACAATCGCGGCCGATTCGCTGACAATGCCGGGACAGTACGGCGTCCAGTCGGGTTTGTTGAAAATCGTCACGGTATAATCATCGATTACGACGGCTTCCAGCATCCACTCATACTCTGAAGCGTTTGGGGAGCCGTTTGCCGGATCGATGATCCAGTTGAATGTGTAGGCCACGTCCTCCGCAGTGAGATCTTCGCCGTTGTGGAACTTGATTCCTTCATTTAGATAGAAGGTCGTTGACGACCCATCCTCGGTCACTTCCCACGACTTGGCGATATACGGAATGGGGGCGAGTGTCTCTGGATCCAGACCGACGAGATCATCGAACACGGCATCCATGATGTACGCATCATATACCGAGTTTCCAACACGAGGATCCATGTCGATGAAGGTCTGACTTACTCCTACCGTTACCGTGCCGCCGACATGGGCATCCGGCGTCTCGGGGACGCTCGTTTGAGCGACTGCCAGCAACCCGAAAACAAATACACTCACGAATAAACATACTGCCATCTTTCTTAACATTGATAGCCTCCTTGTTGAAAGAAAGATAATATTATCCTGCTAAATATCCTTACCCATTAGCAAGATCATGGTTGATGTTACTCAAACCAAAAGGCACCTGTGACTGTGGCGTCCGCTCCTTCACCTGTCAGCGTGACTAGCACTGTCCCGCCAGGGACGACAACGACATCGATGAAGGCGAACTGGTTCGAGACCGCCACCAGCGTAGTCATTTCACCACCAAAAGCGATAACATCAGACGTCGAAAGCGTTATCGCCTTGTCGAAGATGATAGCAAGCTTTGTGGCCGTAGCGCCTGTCTCATTGTCAAACAGCAATACGCCAACCGAACGTGGCGTGACAGCAGTCTGCGCAAGCCCCACCACTCCCAGCGCCAATACTACCAACAGAACAATACCTAGTTTCCTTCTCACTACAACACCTCCTTGACCGATAACACGACCACGAAGAGAGAGCATAACCCTCTCAACCTTCTGGTCGCGGGTCTCGATGACCCTTTGTTCCGCGACACCCAACCTTGCGGAAGGGCGCCATCTCGTTCTCCGATCTAGTGGATATGTGATAACAAGTATAGGATTTGAACGAAGAATGTCAACTTTAGCTGTCCTTGGGCAACAGCCAATCGCCTGTGACAATTCCTGGCACGCGAGCCGATCTGACAGCGGGATCTTCCTGTGGAGCGATCCAAGCGCTTCCTCCTCATCAGCCTGATGCCGGGTTACCGTAAGAGGATTTTGGAAAATCTGTCAGTGCCTATGCGGGGCTTGCCGACTGAAATAGTTTCGTTGATCTCGATGCTGCTTTTTGGAAACGGCTCTTTCCGAGAGCGTTCGATTACCGCGTTTGGCGAGGATCGAATGCGTCGCGTACCCCATCTCCCAGGAAGTTGAACGCGAACAGAGTGATCGAGATCGCAACCGCTGGCCACAGGACGAGGTGGAAGTGGGACCGCATTCCGACGTACCCCTCGCTTAACATCATCCCCCAACTTGGTGTGGGAGGGTTCACCCCCAGGCCAATGAAGCTTAGGAATGCCTCGTACAGGATGAAGCCCGGGATCTGCAGCGCCTGCGCGACGATCGCCGGCCCGAGGACGTTCGGGAAGATATGACGGAAGAGAAGGCGCGTCCTAGGTGCGCCAACCGCGCGGGCAGCCTCCACATATTCCTTCTCTCGCACGGACAGAACCATCCCCCGTATCAGCCGGGCCATACCCAGCCAGGAGGTGACCCCGATCCCAATGAATATAAAGAACATCCCTCCCATAGATCGATCAATTGCCGACATAACCCCGCGGAAGGTTCCCGGCTCGATGACGGAGAAGGTCGACTTGAAGTAGACCATAAGGAGGATGATCAAGATTAGCGTGGGGAAGCCAAACATGATGTCGACAAAGCGCATCATCACGTTGTCGACCTTCCCCCCGAAGAACCCTGACGTAAGGCCGTAGATAACCCCGATGAAGAAACTTGTCAGCGCCCCCACAAAGGCTGCCGAGAGGGAGATTCGGGCCCCGTAGATGATCCGGCTCATGATATCCCGTCCCATGAAGTCACATCCCATCCAATGCTCGCTGTTCGGGTGGAGGTAGTTGTCCTGAATGCGCCCTTCGGTGTAGGTGTACGGAGCGATCCAATTTGCCCCCGCGGCGATGATAATCAGGGCAAAGATAATGAGGCCACCGGCGATTGCCGCCTTGTTCCGGATCAATCTTCGCCAGGCGTCTCGCCACAGGCTGTGTGCCTTGGGAGTTCGTCGGCTTAGTTTTCTTATCTCTCTTCTTATCTGTCGCTCTTTAAACACTTGTGAGATGCCTCCGCTCTAGTTGTAGCGAATGCGAGGATCGAGGATCCCGTAAGAGATATCGACCAGCATATTCATCACAACGACCGCCAGGGCGAAGACGAGAGTCGTTGCCATGATCACCGGGTAGTCGCGGTTTCCTACGCTGGTCACGTAGTACTTCCCGATTCCAGGGATGGCGAAGATACGTTCCACGATCATTGATCCGGTCATCATCCCGGCGAAAGCCGGTCCGGCGATGGTCATCACAGGGATGAGCGCGTTGCGCAGGGTGTGCTTCAACATTACCCAAATCTCGCGCACTCCCTTCGCGCGTGCGGTCTGGATGTACTCCTCACGGACGACCTGCAGCATCGAGGCACGGGTGATCCGGGCAAACATCGCCATGAAGGCGGTTCCCAAGGTGATTGCGGGCAACACAACATGGATCGGAGATCCCCATGTGGCTACTGGGAACCACTTGAGGTTAAGGGCAAAGATCCAGATCAGAAGAGGCCCCATCGCCATATTAGGAATGGAAAGACCGAGCATTGATATCCACATTGAACCGTAGTCGATCAGCGAGTTCTGCTTGATCGCGCTGATCACCCCAAGAGGGATGCCGAGGCATATTGCGACTCCGAACGAGGCCAGGCCAAGGAGCGCTGTCACCGGCCATTGTTGCGCGAGGATGTCGTTCACCGTCCGCGACCTGTAGGATATCGATGGGCCCAGATCGAAGCGAATAAATCCCCACATGTAGTCGACGTACTGTTTCCATAGAGGATCATCCAAATGATACTTGGCGTTCAGGTTATCGATGATTGCTTGAGGAAGCGCCTTCTCAGCATCAAACGGCCCACCAGGAACGGAATGCATCAACATGAAAGTGATACTCGATACAACCAGGACGATCGGGATGGCCCACAGAATGCGCCTTATCACAAATTGGAGCATATTTCGGCCTTATTGTAGATAAGCCAAGGTGGGGCAGCAATTAAGCCACCCCACCAATTCCTTAGCGTGTTGAACCTGTTAGCTAATGGGGAAGGATATCCCACTGCTCCCAGTGCTCGCCGCCGAGTGGGGCGAACGTCCGCACCACGTACGGCTTGGTTAGGTTGACGATCGTGTAGAAGTAAATGGGCACGATACCAGCGTCGATATCGCACATCAGGGTCTCCGCTATTTGATAAAGAGCGAGGCGCACTTCCGGATCGGTCTCGCGTGCCGCCCGCTCTACGATCGCGTCGTAGGTAGGGTTAATGTAGTTAGCGTAGTTCGAGCCCGACTTGGAGTTGAACACTTCATTCACCCAGTTGTTGGCATCAGGATAGTCTGCGCACCAACCCATGCGGTAGATCTGCGGCGCGTCTTCGCGACACGTCGCCAAGTAGACCTTCCATTCCTGGTTGACGATGTTCACTTGCACGTTCAGGGTATCCATGAACGACTGACCGATGAACTGCGCGATTTTCGAGTGTCCCTCTGAAGTGTTATGCATCAAGGTCACTTCAGGGAAGCCCTCGCCGTTCGGGTAGCCGGCTTCGGCTAGGAACGCCTGTGCTGTTTCTGGGTCATACGGGTAACCGATCCCTTCCGCCACACCGTCGACGTGCCCAAAGATTCCCGGGCAGGTAAAGGTTTGCGCGGGGGACTGCCCGCCCTTGAGGACATAGTCGACCAGACTCTGCCGGTCAATCGCTGAGGCGAACGCCTTGCGCACTAGCGGGTTATCGAACGGAGCCTTCTCGTTGTTGAACCCGTAGTAGTACGTGCACAGGTCGGGAGCGATATGGAGTTCCTCGCTTAGCACGGGGTCGGCCTTGACGCGGTCCATGTCCTCGAGTGGAGGAGCGGTACTGTCGAGATCGCCGGCTTCGTACAACGTCATCGCTGTCGAGGCTTCCTCGATCATGTAACAATAGATCTGATCGATGTTCACCTTTGCGAGATCGTAGTAGGTTGCGCTCTTGTAGAGGAGCAGGTGGTCTTCGTGGATCCACTCACCGAGCTCGTACGCACCGTTGGTGACGATGTTCTCAACATTGACCCACGCATCGCCGTACTCTTCCACGACTGTGTGCGGAAGTGGGCGGCAGATCCACATCCCAGCGATGGACGGGAAGTACCCCGCCGGCTGAGTGAGGGTGAACTCCACCGTATAGTCGTCGAGCGCCTTGACGCCAACTCCGTCAGCAGTTCCGCCTTCGTCGTTGTTGAATGCCTGCGCCCCCTCGATGACCCACAGGACGTAGGCGTAGGAAGAACCAGTCGCCGGGTCGAGGGTTCGCTTGACACTGTATACCACCTGGTGAGCAGTAACCGGGGTTCCGTCAGTCCAAATGACGTCGTCTCGCATATAGAACGTCCAGGTAAGTCCGTCTTCGGAAGCCTCCCAATGAGTGGCAAGCTCCGGCACGACTTCCATCGTAAGGTCGTCGAAGTCAGTCAGACCGAGGAACAAAGCTTGGATAACCTGGATCGATGTCGTGTCAGTTGCGATGTTTGGGTCGAGCGTGGGGGGTTCCGTGGCGAGATTCCAATAAAGCGTCTTTACCTGTCCAACAGCGAGGACGCCGATGACCAAGGTAAAGATGAGTCCGAGTAACCAAATTCTTTTCACTGTTTTCCTCCTTGACCGATGAACATGCCCTTAAAGACACGTTACCATCCCATTGCAGGCACGTACGCTCGGCATTTCCTGCCTACTGATACCTCTCCTTCTCAGGTTGGTATCAGCTCTGTCTACAAACTCTAGTGGATAAAGCAAGTATAGCCACAATAACAAGGGAATGTCAAGCATTTGTCGAGCTGTGTCTTTTTAGAACGCGCTCAGATGAGCAGTTAGGCCGCCAACCACCGATGGCACACTGCAACTTTAATGCCTTGCTAGCATTTGGTGTCCATGCTTGAATTAGCGCTTGCCTGTTGGGCCAAGACCATTGCGCCGTACTCCACGGTCTTGTCTCCAAGTGGGGTGATCTGTATCTCCGGAGAGCCAACATTGAGGTGCTGTTCCATCTCTATTCTCATCTCTTCAATAAACTCGGGGTGATTTATGGCGATACTTCCCCCAAAGCTGATAACATCAGGGTCGTACGCGTTGGCGATATTTGCCAAAGCAATTCCACCATGACAGCATGCTTCTTGGAGAACCCTTCTAGCGATTCCATCTCCAGATACAGCTGCTTCAAAGACAAGGGGAGCATCGATAAGCTCGAGTAATTCCCATCGAGTCCCAGAGGTGGAGCCTGATCCCTTACTACTCACAGCGGCCTCAGCCAGGCGCATAAGCGGTTCATTCATTGGCAAGCCTTCATTTACCAGTTGGATTCTGGCATTTTTCACGATTCCGCTTCCTGAACAGTAAGCCTCCGCGCAGCCGTAGTTTCCGCAACCGCATTTAAGCCCACCTTTCTGTACAACAAAATGCCCAACTTCGGTATTCCCTTCTTTGCCACGTACAAGGTGTCCACCATCCCATACACCCCCACCAAAGCCAGTACTTAATGTCACATACACTAAGTGAAGTCTGCTCTTGTCTAGTGTCTCCTTGCCAGTACCATAGTACACCTCACCTAGTACGCCAGCGCTGCAGTCGTTGTCTAAGTAGACAGGAACCGAAAAAGATTCAGCCAAAGGCTCTACAAGCGGGATGTATAAAGGATCATCAGGGAAATCCTTGGGAATACCCTGCAGCTTTATGTTGGTAGAGTTCCTAATGGTTCCCTCTTGGATAGGACCTGCTGAACCAATCCCAATTCCTGAGAGGACGCTAACCCTGGCAGAGGCCATAACACGGCGGAGCATTTCCACCATTTGCTGAGATATGCCGTAGTAAGCGGTGCCATCCTTCCAACGAATGAACTTCCCTCCCCGAACAAGGGTTGATTCGCTCGACCGCTCTATGATCCTTCCCGATAAATCGGAAACTAGTACGGTAACTTTTGTGCCACCAAGATCGAATGCCCCTAAGTAGGCTTCTTTCATTTCTTCCGCTCCTTTCCTACCAGCAGGATCTACGGAGCAATAATAGACATAAGTCGCAGATAGTCTTTGATCTGTCTTGTTATGAGAAAATTCTTGCGGATTTGCTCTTTGCCTACCTCTCCCATCTCTACCGCCAGTTCATGGTTATGTAGCAGGAAAGTGATCCGTTCAGCTGTTTCGTCAATTGAGCGAACCAGAAAGCCTGTAACGCCATCCGTAACCTGCAATGGGATTCCACCAACATTGCTGCCCACTACCGGCTTTCCTTTCCACATTGCCTCGGTGACCGTAAGAGCGAAGCCCTCACGCAATGATTTCTGGACGACAATATCTGCGCCTCGCTGCAGGGCATTTACCTCTACATCAGGAATGGGTTCACTTTGGGGAGCGATGATATGGATGTCTGGGTCTCCATTTGCCCTTTCTCTGACTCGCACTAACACCTCCGCTCCTTCGGGATCATCTGAGGCTATTCCGCCGGCGAAAATAAGGCTACAAGCTACTTCCTTTCTTACTAATTCGCATGCTTCAATCACTCCTATTGGATCCTTGAACGGGTCAAAACGAGAAACTTGAAGGATAACTGGTTTATCCATCGGTATCTTGTACTTCCGGTAGACTTCTCTTACGTTGTTCTCGGATAAGGCCTTGTTCTTGTCACTTAACGGATCTATAGAAGGAGGGATCACATCTTGCGGTATAGGAAGGTACTGGGCAAACTCTGGCATCGAGAGAACCACAATGTCGTACCTCTCCACGTAGGGGCTGAGGAATTTCCATGCTTCCTTGTTTGGCGAGGAGAGATCGATGTGACATCGCCAAATCCAGCGGTTTCTCCCTTTGGGACGGCTCATGATTAACGGAAGTGGCTGAGGATCATGAATGATGACAATGTCCGCGCTAAAATCCAGTAGCTGTGCATTTCGCCTATTGATTTCAAGGTATCGCTCTAGCATTGCCTCGGCGATATTTAGACCATCTCCTTGCAGGGCATTATGAAATCCTTTCGTCATCTTGAAAAAGAGAGGGGTTCCCTTAATAACCTCCCAGCGAGTATTGATTCCTAGATCGTTAAACAGAGGGACTAGTGACTGCAGCATTTCAGCTACTCCACCGCCAACCAATGTTGAATTTACATGCAGTACGGAGAGGCCTCGCAATTCGTGAGCGCGCTGCTTTATCTCTTCTATTTTTTCCTTACCAACGATCTTCTCATAATCCACGATTCTTCGTGCCATCTACTCCTCCTCAGTCCAAGCTTCGATAAAAAATGATACCAGCATCTACTTGCCGATCAAGGACGCTTATTGCTTTGGTTATTCGTATCCTCAAGATCTGCTCTGTTCTGTTCGACTTGAGATTCGCGGTGACCTTCTTACAGGATCTCCCTTGCTTTCTCTTAGTAGGAGAGGCCTTGTACTCCTCTCCTATAACTTGTTTGTGTTGATCATTTCTCACTCCTACAGCTTTGCCAACAGCTCTTGCATAGCTGTGGGATAAGCCGCAGACCAAGGCTGCATATCGCATCCGGCGGGAAACAAGTCCATTTCGTTCCTATGAGCAGCTGGTTGCGTAATTCACTTGATAGGTACGCCATTTTCTACCCCTTTACCGAGCCAGCAAGGATCCCTTTCACGAAGTAACGTTGTAGGGAAAAGAAGACGATGAGCGGCAACGCCATGGAGACGAAGGCAGCAGCGGTAAGGAGTTCCCAGTCTTGACCGCGTGAGCCGACCAAGTTCGCC
>JAUVYF010000081.1 GCA_030603215.1 Candidatus Bipolaricaulota bacterium | reverse complement strand
TGGGGGGGACTGAATCCAACCCCCACTGCATTTATGTTCCCTACTTTTACACCTCGAACACCATGCCTATAGCACTCCTTTACATAGGATTGCATATTGGTTGTTATCTTTCTTGCCATACCATTACTTACATCTACTCTTTCGCTTCTTCCCAGTTCAATATAACCATTGAATACGTAGGTTGCTGGCGCGGTCAGATATAGTGGATGATGCTTTCCGGACTCCAGCTTCACTGCCTCTCCCTAATCTACTCGTTCTGTTTTCTCATTAAAGGAGATTCCCATTTGCTTGAGTTCGGCCAACACTGGCTCATAGATCTCAGAAACAACGGGGACTTGGACGCCAACAAGGTCGATCTTTCCCTGCAGGATCATCTTCGCTGCAACTGCTGCTGGTAACCCTACCAGTCGACACATTGAGGAATCCCCGTGCGGAATCCCGTAGTCGATCATGGTAGAAGTTGTCTTCTCCGTGTGATCGAGGTAGCGGGCGATGAACTCGTGCTGCATCACGAGAAGGTCACGTTCACCAGGAGCATACCGCATTTTCTCAAGCATCCGCGTTGCGAGAACATCAAGTGGCGAATGCACCGCTTTCGGAAGAGGCTCATCGCTTAACAACCCAAGCCACTCCAGGTCGGAGAGGACACGAGAGTCCGGAGAAACGTCAAGGAACGCCGCGAGATCGCCCTTAAGGTCATCTCTAGTGCTATCAATCAATCTACCAGTGAACTCACCGAATGTAAGCTTGGCAAGGTCAGGCCGCTCCTTCTCATTAAGGAGGCCAAGCTCGCTGATCTTGTTCATCGTTTTGCACCACCCCGGATAGCGCAGCGTCCCGCGAAACATGTTGTTCACACTATGAATTCCGTAGGTCTCGATGTAGGGGAGGCTGTCGCGGTTTGGATACCCTTCGAGGGTGCCGAAACCCTCGATCTCAACCGGCCAGTGATGAGAAAAGAGATCCTCACCAGAGACAGCAACTACCTTACCCTCCTTAAGGTATTGAGCTGGATTCTTTCCAGCAAGGATTACCCCACGTGGACTCCAAGAAAACTTATAACCAAACGGATTGTTATTCGCATCCGGAGCAGGAAGGCCGCCACAATAAGAGGAAAAGCTAACAAGCTTGCCACCGCTTTTCTTGATCCGGTCGATTACCTGCATTGCCGACATATGATCGATCCCGGGATCGACACCGATTTCATTTAGCAAGACTATTCCTGCTTCCTTGGCTGGGACATCAAGGGCCTTCATCTCTTCTTTTACGTAAGAAGCGCTAACCATGTCTTTCTTATGCTTAATGCACAGCTTCGCTATGAGTGGATGATAGACGTAAGGGAGGAGACTGATCGAAAGATCAGCCTCGCTAATAAGCCGCTCCAGTTCAACTTGATTGTCGACATCAAGTTGTTCTGCCGATCCGTTCTTCGCATCGCCAACAAGGGCCTGTGCCTTGCCGAGCGTACGGCTTACTACTTCTACCTCAAACCCTTCCTGGGCAAGAAGGTAACGGACTAGCGCTCGGGCAACGAGGCCGGCGCCTAAGACCAGTACTTTCTTCATTGAAACTCCTTTCCTGTTCTTCTTAGAGAAGGAACTGCTCTATATAACGATAGTCAGGCGTGAGTTCTCCCTTATAGACAATTACTGCCCGTTTTATTTGGGGAGGAAGTCGGCATGAGTCAAAATCCGTGGTGAAATCAGCTTGGGCAATACTTGGAACAAAACCCTTCAAGATTCCACTGAAGAAGGTTGATGCTTCGTGAGGTAATTCAGCAGGCAGGATATCCACTGCCATGATCACCGGTCCATTTCCCTTAACTCCGTCTGTCGCCTTTTCGTCAATTGGGTCGTATACATAAACAGGATTATGTGGATTGCTTGACTTGAGTGTGCATTCGATCGCGCCCTCCACATCACAGGTGATATCTCCGATTACTCGCAAGCGCCAGTTTCCATTTTTGTATAATTCCTTAACTGCCTGTTTTGTTATGAGCGGTGGATACGCCTTTTCCCAATAGATAGCGTTGATGAGAATATCTAAGTAAGGCAGATACTGTGAGAAACTTCCTCGGTAGCGCTCCGGATGCTGGTAGTAGTCTTGTAGATTAAATGGATGACAAGTATCAATGCACTCGGCAATATGTTCTTCTTTGAATACAACCTTGTACACAACGTGATCTGACCTAAGAGGGCTCCTTGTTAATGTGGCGAGATCTTGTGGCGAGATCTCACGGGTAGGGAGGAGATCGAGGATCTCTTGTGCCCCATGAGAGACATTTCCATAACCGGCAAATCCAACTACGAGCGGGGAGATATCTGATGGTAATCCTTCGGATTTGATTCTTTCTCCGACACTTCGTACAGCCTTCTTTGCGCTGGCAAGATCGGGGTAGTCAATGACGCGCCTTATCTGCTGGAAAGGAGATTCAATCCCTTCCCAAGCAAGTCGTTCTTGCATTGCCCACAAACTCTCGATCATGCCAACCAGCCCGGCATAGTTCCCGAAGAAGATCAGGCGGCGGCCGTTGTCGTCAGTTATCTTTTCGTAGTCAATGAGAGTACAGTTAAGGCTGAGCATATGCCTTAACATCGGCATATTGAAGCTTTGTCCCTTGATTGTGTGCGAGAAGAAGACGTAGGTTGTTTCAGGATTCAGCGCTTCAATTGGGATTTCTTTGATCCCCAAAACAACCGGACAGGAAGAAAGGTCTTGCGCGACAGTTATTCCAGCTTGCTGGTACGCTTTGTCGTCAAACACTCGATTCGGAGAAGTTTGAGTAATGAACTCGATTCCATGTTTATTGGTCAGCTCCTTTGCATCCTGTGGAGTTAGCGGCGTCCGCCGCTCCCAATCGTACTTATCCTCCCGTCGGATCCCAACTTTGCTAGCCAATTGTTTCCTCCAGTCTCCCTAAATACTTTGTCTCAAAATAACTCTCCAGTTCCCTGAAATGGGCATTGATCGCCTCAGCTGCTCCCGGTTTATCTCCGTTACGGATAGACTCAAGGATATTCTTGTGTTCCCGCAAGGACTTCTCCATGCCTTCTATGACATACCCTACGTTGACATTGTCTAATAACTCCTTATTCGTAAAGGCATGGAGGGCTCGCAAAGCACTTTGTAACGGAAGGTTATTTGCGCTGTCTGCGATGGCTAGATGAAACGTTTCATTGGCAGCGAGATATCCTTGTGGGTCTTCAGCACGGACAGCGTCTCGCATCTCTTCAAGGTGACGGGTAATGTTAACTAAGTCCTCCGAGGTTGCGCGATCGATAGCTAGTTTCACTAAGACGATCTCAATCTCCTTGCGTGCTTCCCAAATCTCTACAAGATCCTTGGTGTCCTTTGCCAGGTTTAGAGCCTGTTCAATATCAACCTTGCTATCAACCGGATTCCTGACATATGTTCCCGCGCCAACCTTGCTCTCAAGGATGCTACTAAGCTGTAAAGCGCTTAGCGCTTCACGAACGCAGTTTCTACTCACCTTCATCTGCTCCGCGATAGCCCTTTCTGCTGGAAGCCGATCCCCTTTCTTGTATTCTCCGCGCTTTATGGCGGCAAGGATCTGCTCGGCTACATAAGCGCTTTTTCTTTTTGACCTGCTAATCTCCTTGAACACCAATGGCCCCCAATCTGTCCAACCAATAAACCAATCATAGCAAATTAGCTACGAGCTGTCAAGGATACTACTTTAATACCATTCCACATTGCTAAGGACAAAAGACACTGCCTAACCGCAGAGGGCGTAGAGGACGCAGAGATCGCAGAGGAAGACCGGGAGAAGAAAGTCATCAGTCCTCAGTCAGACCATTTGTAGCGTTGGAACCTGTGTCCAACGTCAAAGACAACGTCGCACACCCCAGTGCAATAGGATTGCACAGGGCAGGTAAAGTGCGACGCAACCCAAGAATGCATAGACCGTGTGTGGCGTCGGAAAACAGGGACAGGCAGTTTCTTGTGTTGGGTTCGTTAAGAACCAGCCAATCCCTGACCAACAACGTTGCAGCTCGGTCTACGTATTCTTGTGTTTAACGTGCGGGTCCTGTCTATCGTCGCATTCTGACACGCAGGCACGGAGGGAATCTTCTTTGTCTGTTCTCCACAATAATGCTATGGTTTTGTTTGTAAACAAAGAAAATGCCTCCTCTGCGATCTCTGCGCCCTCTGCGGTAAAATGACTTTGCTTTTGGCCGTAGGATGTCTTTGTTTTAAACCCGTATTTCTGCTTTTCTCTGTGGTTATTGCTCCTGCCTGTGCCGGCATGGCAGACAGGTCTTGAGTTAGTGAAACGAACGCGAGAGAGAAACATTACCTGGACGCGAGGAGCCTGCTTATTTGCGATAATTGTCTGAAGTGAGCTAGTCCAGGGAAAGAAACCGATTGCGCCTAATCCAAGCAGTTGTTTCAGAATGAGTGAGATCATTGATCACTCGGTATGCTGTGAAACCATAATGTGAGCTGTGTCGTGGAGGAAATCGAGGAAAAGCAAACCCTGCCAATTCATCTGCGGAAAATGGGATCTTACCCTCAGCGGCAAGCGCAGTGAAATGAGCCCACAAACGATCATAATCCTCTTTTTCCCCATCCTTACTTGGCTGGGCCACAAGCAAGGCGACAAGCTCTTCAAGCGATAGCCCCAGTAGTTTGCATGGGGACAGGTGAAGTCGTGCTGTCTTGCCGAGGGGATCAATCACCTGTAGCGGGTATTCCTGTATACTTGTAGAGGCGTTGAGCTTATTCCATTCTTGACATAGATCTTGTTCAAACTGCTTCCTGTTCCCGAGGAAGTGGTCGCAGCCGAGAGACGCTTGATAAGCCAGCTTTTGCAGATCCTGTCCCGTCATTCGTGGATGACGCGCTTGCTCCACGTTTAGTATCTGCAAGAGCCTTTGTTTGATGTTCATATGAGAGAGGGTAAAACGATAAGCTACGGGGGTCAAGATTAGGATCAGCGGATCATCTATCGTATCAGGAGGACTTGAGCTTCTTGTCGCGTTGGGCATTTGAACCATAATGGAATGGTAGGTCAGGGCGAAGATTGACATAGTTACTTGTACAGAGTATATTTCTGTTAAGGTATGTCAGGCGAAATGGCCATCCAGCCTTAGCTGGGTGGCCATACTTCTTCTTGAGCAAGGAGGCTTGGATGTGGGAGAAAGGTTTGGTAGTAGGAGCGTACTTCGTCGTACTGCTAGGCATTGGTTTCTTCGCCCGTAGACGCGCTCACCGCACGACTGAGGACTACTTTGTTGCCTCACGGACGTTACCTGGGTGGGTCCTATTTTTTACAATGGCGGCAACAAACTTTAGCGCGTTTACTGTATTTGGATTCTCTGGAGCGGGATGGAGACTTGGGTACTCTTTCTACCCAATTATGGCCTTTGGCACTGGTTTTATGGCTTTATCCTTCTACTTCATTGGCCGACCGGTATGGCGATTGGGGAAGGCAAGAGGCCTCCTGACTCCGCCAGAGCTCGTGTTTGATAGATTCGGGAGCCCCGTTCTGCGCTTGCTGTTTCTTGGAGTGATGGTAGTATTCACTCTGCCATATCTTGCTATGCAGCCGATGGCAGCTGGCTATGCGCTGGAGGGACTGCTCGGCATTCCATATTTTGCTGGGGCTGTTCTGATCACTTTCATCATGCTTGTTTACACCTTCTTTGGTGGATTTCGTGGTGTCGCGTGGACCGACGTGTTCCAAGGAGGGATGATACTGCTTCTATTGCTCATTGCCTTAGGAGTGATCACTGCCTCTTTTGGCGGTCTGTCCGCGGCAAATCTAACCGCAGCCAGTAGGTGGCCGGAACTTTTCTCTCGACCAGGAATGGGTGGTAGCTTTTCAGCAGGGATATGGCTCGGGTACATGCTACTATGGTTACTGTGTGACCCCATGTTTCCCCAGCTCTTTCAGCGCTTCTATGCCGCGAAAGACGAGCAGGCCTTGAACACAACTATGGCCATCTATCCATTGATTACGGGCCTCTTGTTCTTGCTTCCGGTGACAATCGGGGTGGTGGGGCGGCTGGCGTTTCCGGAACTTCCGGCAGGGACCGCCTCAGATCAAATCCTTCCCTTACTCCTTTCCAGATGTACTCCGCCAGTTTTAGAGGCCCTTGTCTTAACAGCGGCTCTTGCTGCCCTCATGTCAACCCTCGATTCTCAGCTCCTTACTTTGTCCTCCATGTTCACGCGTGACCTTTTCGAGCATAGAAGAAAAGACGCCTCCTCGCCGTGGATGGGGAAGTTATTTGTAGTAGTGCTAGCCCTGGCCGGACTGGCTATTGCCTGGCGGCCTCCGGCTACCTTCCTAGAGATCGCTACGCAAACCTTCACTGGCCTGGCGGTTCTCTTTCCCACAGTTATCGCCGCTCTATACTGGAAACGGGCAACGGCAACAGGAGCGATAACCTCGATTGTCGTTGGAGAAGGTTTGGTTGTTGGTTATCATTTTCATCTTCTACCTGATTTCGGGACCTTGCCGGTGGTCCCCGTTGTTCTTGTAACGGCTGTTGTTCTTGTAGTGGTCAGCGTTCTTACTCAGGCTCATCCTCAGGCACGGGCACCGGAGGCAAAGCGGGAAAAGAGGAGAGGCAAAAACTGGCAATGGGCCCTGGGGTTTGGTCTGCTTTTCCTACTGGGTAATGATTACTGGATGTGGGGCAACAGCCGTTTGGGTCCGCTCAATTTTCCGTGGTGGATGTGGTACTTCTTTGGTCTATGCCTGGTGATGGCTTTCGCGTTCTGGCGGTTCGCTCATCACACATCACCTGGGCCATCCAGAGGCCAGTCGCAGAGGAATAGTTGAGCGGGTTCGTAGAGTTCGTAGAGTTTGTTGGGTTCATAGAGTTCGTTGAGTTGAAAACATAGTCGGGAGTCGAAAAACAGTAAGAGACAAAGAAGCAGTTAAATGGTTGAATGGTAACAAGGGATTTGTATGTGCCGATCACATGACCCAATGTAGGGGCAACCCTTGTGGTTGCCCTCGTATTGACCGGTACGACATCGTGGTCCGACGCCCCCACAATCGATCCATCATC
>JAUVYF010000063.1 GCA_030603215.1 Candidatus Bipolaricaulota bacterium | reverse complement strand
TTCCAGCAGACGGCACATCGTGGCGATCGGGTAGCGATCCTGGTGTGCACTCACGAACTCGTAGACCTTGGTGGCACCGAGGCGGTCTCCTTTAGCGTAAGGCCGCGGCTTTTGCCAAGATCTCCCGCTCCAAACGGAGCTCTGACGGATTTCACGGTGTAGCTGACGCAATTCGTCTCGTTGTTCGGTACTCAACCCAGAAGCTGTTCGCCCCTCATCTCGGTCTGCTTGATGAACCCAGGCGTGTATCGTCTCGTAGGTCGGCTCGAACTCCCGCGCCAGTTCACGCGGTGTTCGTCCTGCCCGCATAAGATCAATTATCTGCCGTCGAAACTCCTGTGGATACGGCGCTCGTGTACTCGACATCGTTCACCCCGTGAAATAAGGTCCATCTCATGTATTTCATGGGGTGAACTCCTCCTCGCTTAAGTCTTAACCTGTCCACCAAACCGGGTCAACTTCAGAAGACCGAATCGACGAGGAGACCCCGAAGCGAGGAGAGACAGAGGGTGGCAGATTCACGGGTAGTACCAAGGAGCAAGGGCCGATGAAGCCTGGTAACAGTGTGGAGGAGAAAACCCTGACGATCAGGAAGGGAGAGATCAATATCCCCGGCCTGGCTATCTTGGGTACGTCATCGAGGTAGGGGAAGCCGTGAACGAAAGGTGGCAGTGATGGCACATAGGAGCCGACAGAAAACTGTACGGGAAGGACCAGAAATCAAGATGGGGTAACCGAATCTCCTAAGAGATACCTTTATGCAAACGCATAAGGGTGAGGCAGGTGCCCGGTCCTGGCCCTGTGATTTAGGGCCGACAATTACTTGATAACCCCGTTAGGATCGAGAGTTGCTTTTGTTGAGTTAGTGGTAGTATGTAGGCATGTTATACATGGGGGCCCTTTTGACAGTGCTAGTTAGATATGTATAATAGTAGGCATGCATATCCATGTCATACCCAACCGAGGATCACGCCCGACCATTCTTCTGCGTGAGTCATACCGTGAGGGTAAGAAGGTCAAGAAACGCACCCTAGCTAACCTGTCCTCTCTTTCATGCAAACAGGTGGAGACCATCCGTCGCACACTCAACGGGGAGGAACTAGTACCAATAGATACGTTGTTCACTGTCACCTCTTCTCATCATCACGGTCATGTACAAGCGGTACGTATGGCGATGAAGAAACTGGGGTTTGAGAAGTTGATCGCCTAACAGCACACTCCTGAACGAGATCTTGTTGTAGCGATGGTAGCGGCACGCATCTTGCACCCGGAGAGCAAGCTTGCCACTACCCGCTGGTGGCACACAACGACACTGGCCGCTGGCCTTGATGTGACGGATACCACAGAGGATAACCTGTATCAAGCGATGAACTGGCTGCTCAAACGGCAATGGCGCATTGAGAAGAAGCTAGCAACACGCCACTTAAAGGAGGGCGGCCTGGTACTCTATGACTTAAGCTCAAGCTACTTTGAAGGGGTAACCTGTCCGTTAGCGGCACGTGGTCACAACCGCGACAAAAAGAAAGGGAAGTTGCAGGTGAACTATGGCCTGCTCACCGATCAGAGAGGCACTCCAGTATCCGTATCCGTCTTTTCAGGGGACACCGGTGATCCGACGACCCTCATCCCGCAGGTGAAGAGACTGAAGGAACAGTTCAACATCGACAGTCTGGTTCTGGTCGGTGATCGGGGAATGATCAGCCAGACACAGATCGACAAACTTAAGGGGATCGAGGATGTTGACTGGATCACCGCGTTACGCAGCGGCCAGATCCGTAAGCTCGTGGAGGATGGAACGATTAAGATGAGTCTGTTTGACGAGCGCAACCTGTTCGAGTTTAGCCACCCTGACTTTCCTTTGGAGAGACTAATGGTCTGTCGTAACCCATTGATGGCACAGCACCGTAGCCGCACACGAAAGTCCCTGATCGCTGCAACGGTAAAGGAGCTGGAGAAAGTAGCGGGGATGGTTGGGAGGGGGAAGCTCAACGCCAAGGAGAAGATTGGACTGCGGGTCGGGAAGGTAGTGAATAAATACAAGGTGGCCAAACACTTCCAACTTGTCGTCGAAGAAGGACGGTTCACCTACCATCTTCTGCCGGAGAAGGTAGCACAAGAGGCAGCATTGCACGGACTGTATGTGATCCGTACCAGCCTCTCCAGGGAACGAATGGACGAAGCGGATGTGGTCAGGAACTACAAGCGATTGTCCAATGTAGAGCTGGCATTCCGCAGCTTTAAGGGGATCGATCTTAGGGTACGGCCAATTCACCACCATCTGGAGGATCGGGTACGCGCTCATATCTTCCTGTGTATGTTAGCCTACTACGTACAGTGGCACATGAAGGAGGCGTGGCGTGAGCTTCTGTCCAGTGACCAGGATCAACACGCCAAGAACACCCGTGATCCAGCGGCACCAGCCCTAAGATCTGCCAAGGCACTAAAGAAGGTTCACCGCAGGAGATTGAATGACGGTACACAGACACACAGCTTCCACACGTTACTCATGGAACTTGCCACCATAGTGCGGAACACCTGTCGCCGCAAGGGAGGAGTGGGCGAGCCAAGGTTCACCATGACAACGACAGCCAACACCAAGCAGAAGCAAGCGCTTGAGTTGATCGATACCCTCGTAGTGTAGGCAGAACGTTGCATCACGATTCTTCAGTAACTCCCCATCCCAACACGGTTGTCACCATTATGAGGTCAGGACCTTCGGTCTAACTCTTCTGGGGCCTGTTCTCGTTCCTCATGATCTTTCGTGATTCTCGTGAAAGAGAGTTGGGGAATTCATCGAACTGATATACAATCAACAGCGGCTACACTCAGTGCTTGGCTATGTCAGCCCGGTGGAGTTTGAACAGGACATGAAGTGGGCTCCGTGGCATGTATCGATCTGCGCTCCAATGTGTCCAGCTTGAGAGAGAGGGTGCACTTCAGATCATCAGGAGAAAATAGGATAGTGATGTCTGAATTCTCAGGTAAGTCCTTAGTTCCCTTCTCTCATAATTAAAGCCGGGTCGTTGAGGAGACGATTTTGTCGGCAAGAAGCAGGGCTACCTTAGTACCAGCATGTTATTGTCAATGGAAGAACAACGAAGCCTGCCTTGTGTTGTAACATCCTTAATTACGAACAAATTACCATCAAGTCCATATAGGAAGTTGATAAAATGCAGAGTCCTACAACAAGCACTGAGAAAATTAGGAACGTACTTCTATTGATAGAAATAATTATTGGACTAGACGCATTTGGTTTTGGCCTAAACCCTGATACCTTGTCTCTCAGTACCCCTATTGGGAATATCAACATAATCCACCTTTATATGCCTTTTCTCTTAGCTGTTGCACTTGTCATTGGCAACTATACCGTTCTTCATCGGCCAAACGACCTATCTCTTCCCATTGTAGTTCTCTTCCTGCTATTTTTTGTCACGGTGTTAATGAGCTTTGGCCACGTGCTTTTCGGTGCCCCCTCTTTTACCAGCGAAGAGCTAATAAAGAATGCGTTGCAGTTGCATACGTATTTCTACTTCATTCCCTTAGTGCTTCTGATCAAGAATAAGCAACAGCTATGGGGATTTGTGAAGGGAGCATTCGTCATGGGTATTTTAGCTGCACTCATAGGCTTATATCAATCTGCTACTGATTCTTCCTTGCCCGCAGCCAGGATGATTATGCAGGCGGAATATCATAGATTTCTCTTTCCAACAGGTGCTTTGATGTTGGGGTGCTTCTATACATTGGTGGCGCTGTATTTCACCGTTGGCCTCAGAAGACGCTTTGTTCTGGTCTACTTGCTAGGGTTATTGTTGTTATCGGCGATATTGGTGCCTCTGCATCGGAACACAATGGCTGGACTAGCGGTAGTGTTCTCCGGGATGCTACTATTCATTCCGGGGCGTAAGCCTACCAGGATCGTGAAGGTCGCATTAGCAGCATTGGTTTCGGGAGGTATTGTTGCGTATGTCTTGACATTGGCAGGGATTAACATACACGTATTCCTGCCTCGAATACAAACTGGGTTCTATGATCTTTGGCATCAACAAGCTAATGCGGGATTCAGGTTGCGACTTCTTTGGAATGCTTGGGCGGATGTATTGCACAACTACCCTCTCTTAGGGAGGGGATTTGATTGGGCCCCTCTTCCCAATTCTGTAATCTATCTGCAAACAGCTGTTGCAGAAAGACCTACTTATGATAACGGTTTTGCAAGTATACTTATGATGTTTGGCCTATTTGGAATCCTAGTGTATAGTTTTGTGTTTTATCACGTTTTTAAATGCAGCATCGTCCTAATACGATCCCTCATAAGCCCAACACTTAGAGCATTGGTAATCGGGATTATAGCACTGAATGCGCATATACTGCTAACGGCAATGTTTGAGTGTAACTTTTCCGGGCAGCCAGGAACAACAGTCCTTGTTCTCTCATGGGCGTTACTGTATCTTATATTGAACTTTCAACAAGAGGAGCAATTAGGGGAGAGATGCACTTGAACGGTCTACCAAAGATATCTATTGTGATGCCATCGTTGAATCAGGTGGAGTACGTGGAAGAAGCCATACTCAGTGTCGTGAGACAAGATTATCCGAGGTTGGAGTTCTTGGTCATAGACGGAGGGTCTACAGATGGCACCCTGGGGGTCATCGAGAAATATAAGGATCGTATCGACTACTTCATCTCGGAGCCCGACCGTTGTCAAAACCACGCGGTAAACAAGGGTTTGCTTCGTGCTAGTGGAGACTACATAGGGTGGTTGAATTCGGACGACAAGTACGAGGTTGAAGCACTAATGAAGGTGGGGCAGTATCTCAGTAAGCATCGGGACATTGACCTCCTATATGGCCAAGCTGCGCAAATCAATGCCGATGGAGAGATACTCAAGTGGCATGCTGAAGCATACAACAAGAATAGACTGTTTCACCATCGTGACTTCATACCAACTCAAGCATGCTTCTTTCGTCGAGAATGCCTCGCCTATGTTGGCCTACTTGATACATTGTTGCGCTGGAACGGCGACTGGGACTTGTGGCGCAGAATTGCGAAGAACTATAAACTTGCCTACCTAGATAAACACCTTGGAAACTGGCGCATCTATCAGGGTACAATCTCGTATGGGAAGAGCATTAGTTATCTAGCAAAGGAACTCGAAACGATCCGCTCTGCGAGAAGACATAGCGACAGGTTGCTCACACCAATCGAGCTGAAAATCTGGCCGTGGGTACTGATCGATTTCTTTCGGTTACGTCCTTTTCTCAGGTGGGTACGTGATCGAATAGAAGTGACCGGTAGATCAGACGGTTCAATTATCGGGTAAGGCGGGCAAGTGTGAAGCAGCATAACTCCAGAAAGACGTCATAATGACTACCTAATGAAGAGAATGGGCATGTTGAAAAAGAGATCTTCGAAATATCTTGCTTTGATCCCTGCGCGAGGTGGTTCAAAGGGCGTACCTAAGAAGAACACCAGGATCCTAGCGGGAAAACCATTGATTGCCTACACTATGGAGGCAGCTCTACAAAGTCGACATCGTCTTCGGGTCATTGTCTCAACTGATGACGAGGGAATTGCCAGGATAGCTCGAGCTATGGGAGCGGAGGTTCCTTTTCTTCGGCCTCCTGTATTGGCGCAGGATGAGACTCCCGCGTTCCCCGTTGTCCAGCATGCTCTTCAATGGCTGGAGCAACACGAAGGTTACCAACCAGAGCTTGTGGTTCTACTTCAGCCTACATCTCCCTTGCGCCAAGCCAAGTACATTGATCAAGGGATTAAGCTCTTGTTACAGACCAACGCCGATTCAGTCGTTAGTGTCTGTGAGGTGGAGCATTCACCTTATTGGATGCGGGTCTTGGATGATGAGGGTAGAATAAAGCCTTTTGTCGAAACCGACCGCGAATTTCTCCGCCGTCAAGATCTTCCTCCTGTGTATAGACTCAACGGAGCGATTTACGTGACGAGGCGGAAGATTATAATAGAAGAAGGACGCCTCTTAGGGGAGGATGTGCGACCTCTTGTTATGAATCGAGAGGATTCAATTGATCTTGATGTTGAAGTTGACTTTCTATTGGCGGAGTTATTGGTGAAAAGGGGCCTGGGGAAAGGAGGGCTATAAGTTGGCTACGACAGTTTCTATTGGGGAGCGTGTTATAGGCCCCGGCAAACCTATCTTCATCATCGCTGAAGCAGGCGTCAATCACAATGGCAGCCTGGAAATGGCCAAGCAATTAGTAGGCGTGGCCATAGAAGCAGGAGCCGATGCGGTGAAGTTCCAAACCTTTAAGGCTGAGAAAGTCGTCTCCTCGCTCGCGCCAAAGGCAGCGTACCAAAAGAGCACCACCGATCCCGCTGAATCACAGCTAGAAATGGTACGACGTCTGCAACTCCCTTACGAAGCCTTTCGAGAGCTGAAAGCTTACTCTGACCAGTGCGGTATCTTATTTATGTCTACGCCTTTCGATGAAGACAGCGTTGATTTCTTGGATAGCATAGGCATTCGGGTCTTCAAAATACCTTCTGGTGAGGTGACAAATCATGCCTTCCTGGAGTATGTCGCTCAGAAGGGTAAGCCCCTTATTATGTCTACGGGCATGTCCTACTTGAGCGAGGTGGATGAGGCTATAAGAGTAGTGTGGGATACGGGGAATAGGCAGTTAGTGCTATTGCACTGTGTTTCTAATTATCCGGCAGATCCTGCTGATGTGAACTTGCGAGCAATCCAGACAATGGCTGCAGCATTTCAAGTGCCCGTCGGATATTCCGATCATACGCTTGGTATTGAGATGCCAGTGGCGGCAGTTGGCATGGGTGCCTGTGTGATCGAGAAACACTTTACCTTGGACCGCGATCTGCCCGGCCCGGACCACAGAGCATCTTTGGAGCCCGCGGAGTTGAAGGCAATGGTTAATGGTATTAGAAAAGTGGAACAGGCACTGGACAATGGTCGCAAAATGCCGGCAAGTTCAGAGGAGGACACCCGGCGTGTGGCGCGGAGAAGCCTTGTGCTTAGGGATGATGTACCCGAAGGAGCACTGATCCAAGCCAGCATGTTGACCGCTTTACGACCAGCTAGCGGGATTCCGCCTAACCTTGTCTCCTACATAGTAGGGCACAAGGCTGCTCGCCCTTTGAAGGCAGGAACCCTCCTACAATGGGGGGATTTCAGGTGACCCCACCACCTCAAAAGAAATGTATCTTGAATAACTCAATAAGGAAGGTGGTGGGGTGAGAACCATCGGTGTAGTTACGGTAGCGCGCTCAGACTATGGTATCTATCTGCCGTTGCTGCGCCGGATTCAGCAAGATCCTGACCTAAAACTCCACTTGATTGTATCCGGGATGCATCTTTCGCCAGAGTTTGGGTTAACGGTTAAGACCATTGAAGACGACGGGTTTGAGATCAACGAGCGAGTAGAGATGCTGTTATCGTCCGATACTCCTGAAGGCATCGCCAAGTCTATGGGGTTAGGAACAATCAGTTTCGCTCAGGCGTATGCCCGCTTTCGCCCTGATATTCTGGTAGTGCTAGGTGACCGGTTCGAGATGCATGCTGCTGTTGTTGCTGCAGTGCCGTTCAAAATCCCGGTAGCACATATTCATGGTGGAGAACTGACTCAAGGAGCTATAGATGATGCGCTGCGCCATTCGATGACCAAGTTAAGCCATTTGCATCTTGTGAGCACGGATGTCTACGCAAAGCGAGTGATCCAGTTGGGCGAAGAGCCGTGGCGAGTTGTGACGTGTGGTGCTTTGAGTCTAGATAATCTTCTTACAGCGCGCTTGTTGGGCCGTGAGGAATTTGCAGACCGGCTTGGCATAACATTGCCAGAGAAGTTTTTATTGGTAACCTATCACCCTGTTACCTTGGAGTATGAGCAGACAGAGAAGCAAGTCAGAGAATTGTTGGCGGCTTTGGATGCAGTTAGCTTACCGGTGCTGTTTACGATGCCCAACGCCGATACAGGCGGGCGCGTTATTATTCGGAGGATCGAGGAGTTTGTCTCTACACACCGATCGGTACAGAAGGTTGATAATCTTGGCACTCAAAGCTATTTCAGTGCAATGAAGCTAGCGGCTGCGATGGTTGGCAACTCGTCCAGTGGAATCATTGAGGCCGCTTCCTTTAGTCTCCCCGTAGTGAATGTGGGCAATCGTCAGCAAGGGCGGATGCGTGGAAGGAATGTTATTGATGTTGGCTACACTCACACGGAGATCTTAGCGGGTGTCAGAAGAGCTATGTCGGCTGCATTCTTGGGCAGCCTCGCGGATTTAACTAACCCGTATGGTGATGTTGATGCTGCGGAGAAGATCACTGATAGGCTAAAGAATGTCAAATTGGGTGACAAACTTCTAGTAAAGCGTTTCTACGAGGGTGAATCCCAAGGACAACACACCGATTGAGAGGTTGAGATGCTACGTATTGCGTATTTTGGAGACGGTATTTGGGCCGCAAACTGTCTAAAGAAGTTGTTGGAAGAAGGACATGAAGTTCTAGCTGTCATCCTCAGACGCACGCCATCCGATGATAGCTTGGCAAAAATGGCTCGTGGAGTTGGTATCCCTGTTCGTGCTCCGGACCGTGTTCATTCACCTGAGATTGTGGATTGGGTGCGCTCATTAGGGCCGGATCTGAACATTTCGATGTCCTATGACCAGATCCTGCGGAGACCGATACTTAACTCTGCTCCGCTGGGCTTCATCAACTGCCACGCCGGGAAATTGCCTTACTATCGGGGGCGCAATGTGATTAATTGGGCCATTATCAACAATGAGCAAGAGATTGGACTGACCGTCCATTACGTGGACGAAGGAATTGATACAGGCGACATCATTCTCCAGCGTGTACTGCCTATCAGTTGGGATGACATCTATGGAAGTGTGCTAGAGAAGGTTCAGGAAGCCTTCCCGGATTTGTTGGTCGAGGCCGTGAGACTTATTGAAAAGAATGAGGTGCAACGACAACCGCAGGCACACCTTAAAGGAACCTATTTCGGCGCTCGTATTCCCGGTGACGAATGGATTGACTGGCATGACACAAGCTTGAATATTTACAACAAGATCCGGGCTATTACCCATCCTGGACCAGGTGTGCGGACCGTGTTGGGTGATCGAACCTTGATCATCTGGCGTGCACGCTACGATCCAAGTTGGCCGAAATACATCGTGACGCCCGGAGAAGTAGTTGGAGTAGTGCCAGGCCAGGGAGTAAAGGTGAAGACAGGCGATTCAACCTTGATCTTAGAAAAGGTTCAATTTAAGGATGAAGACGAGATTGAGCAAGTCCCCAGTTTTCGGATTGGTACCCGGTTTGGTATTAACCTTATCGAAACTGTCCATCAACTCCGGCGAGAAGT
>JAUVYF010000107.1 GCA_030603215.1 Candidatus Bipolaricaulota bacterium | reverse complement strand
TGTGTTATGATCTGTAATCCTTTAATTCTCTTAATTATGAATCATGCCTTTGTCTTCCTCCGCGATCTCAGCGTCCTCTGCGGTAAAATGACTTTGCTTTGGCATTAAGTTGTCTTTGCTCTTAACCCATATTCTTGCCTTCCTCTGCGTCCTCTGCGGTTAGATGTCTTTGCTTGCCTTTCTCCGCGATCCTGGCGGCTTGAGTGAGTGAAACGAACGGGCGAGAGAAAAACCTTACCTAAAGTGTGAGGAGCCGATTAATAACTTGCCCAGTAGAGAGCAACATGAACATTAGATAGAGACTCATTAGTCTTCTTTCTGCGCTTCCATCTCCTCCATTTGTTTTTGTACATTCGTTAACATCGTTTGTAGCTGTTCTGCCTGCAACTGAAGTGCAGCTAAGTCTGGCCCTGCTGTTTGCCCCGGTACAGGCGGATAATTGCTACCATACGCCCATGGAGCATAGGGTGGAGGATAAGCAGGATAAGCTGCTTGATACCCATACCCACCTCTTCGCCAGCCAAGTCCAAAACCTCTACCAAAGCCTCCGCCTCCGCCTCTGCCATACAAACCACTGGCAAAGCCAGGAACCGCATTCCCCGCACAATAACCTAATGCTCTTCCTGTCATTGGCCCCATTCCAGCTGGTCCCGTACGATCTCCTCTTGGCATGATACAAACCTCCTAGTAACTTTTTCCTTGCATATGCACATTATACTCAGGTCCGAAGCTTTTTCAACTCCGCTATCATTGAAGTCTCGATACGCCTGACCTGAAGATCTGCTCTACAGAATCCTACAGATTTACGCTGACCCAGCTCGCTAAACACTGCACCTTTCTTTCTCTTGCGCGATTCAGCCACTACTATGGTCAACAGAGTGTGCCTTCTCGGTTTGCCAACATCGATAAGAATACAGTAAACTGTTTGACATGATGAAAGTCACACAGTTTTACGCCTACTCAGTTCTACTTGGTATAGGCGCAGCGCTTGTCGGTTTAGTGGTTGGCCTGCTAATCAAGCCTCCAACAGCTGCAATTACCTCAGTCCTGATCGTCATTGGAGTTTTGTTTATCGCTGGGGCAATTCTCCTTGCAAGACGACTCAGAAAGCGAGCCCACAAAAAAGACTAAGGTCCTTTCTCGCCGCACAGGAGAATCAACCTCTGCATCCTCATCCTGATGACTATGCCTGTCATAGAATGGTTTGTGTCGCCAAGCGTTGCCGCAATCCAAGCATCATAGGTTACCTTGATACATCTAACATATCGGCAAAAGTAGCCTGTCCACTTTGTCTTCTATCCACGTATACCAGGCTCTAGCTCGTGCACCCCGTACATCGAACGGATCCGTCAGCCGTCAGTGGCTGCGGCCTCCTTCAACAAATTGAGGTGTTCGTCACAGTGCTCTAGCTCCGCGCCATGCCATTCAGCACAGGCAAAGACAAGGAGATCCGTGGTCGGAATGGTCAACCCTCGTGATCGGCACGTTCGAGCTAATCCTTTCGCCAGTTTCCATACCGACCGGTCAATAGGAAGGAAGCGGAGCGCCTCCTCGAGTTCGGTCAACCCTTGTTTCTCTTTTTCTCCGCGGGCCCCGTTCCACAGCTCAAGTATAACCATGTCACATAGACAGGCCATCCCTTCCGACATCAGATTGAAGACCCGCTTGGTAACGTCTGGATCTCCGTCCTGCCGTAGGGCTTCGATCCAGCTAGACGTGTCAACCAGCGTCAGCGGCACTAGTTTTCTCTCCTCATCTGCTCAAGCTCGTCTCTATCCATGATCTCGGAGAACGTTCCAAGGATCCTGGTGAGGTCTGCTGACTGTTTGCGATAGTTGTACTCTCGAATGGCAGTAAGGATCGCATCCTTCTTCGTCTTCGCAGACGTATTCCGAATAAGACCCTCAAGCATCTTTCTTGGAATATCCACTGTTGTCTTCATAATCCTAACTTACCACATTTGTAATCCAAATACAAGACGAACAGCATCCTCTTCATAGAAAGGAAGCCTCCACACATAACATATTCGGGTCTTCACGCTCTGGCCAAGATTTACCTCTCGCCCGTTCGTTTCACTCACTCAAGACACCAGGATCGCAGAGAAAAGCAGAAATATGGATTTTAAAGGCACAGACATCTTACTCCTAAAAGCAAAGTCATTTTACCGCAGAGGGCGCGGAGATCGCGGAGGAAAGCATGTTCTTTGTTTACAAACAAAACCATAATATGGTTGTAGAGAACAAAACAAGAGATTTCTCAGTGTCTGCCTGTCAGGATACAACACAAGAATACGTAGACCGTCTGTGACGTCGGAACCTGTGTCCGACGTTAAGGACGAGAACACGTAGATCGTTCGTAGCGTCGGAAAATAGGGACAGGCTGTTCAGGGACTGGCTGCTGACTCTTGACTCCAGACTCGTGACTGTCGACTGCTAACTGGCTTATCAACTCAACAAACCCTATGAACCCTACGAACCCTACGAACCCTATGACCCCAACGCCCGTACTTGCTAATGGCTGTATTACAGGGAGGCACAACGGCCTTAACCTGCTTCTGTGAGTTCATGCTGGGCCACAACACGCGCGGGGTAGAAGAACCGTCCAAGAGAGGGCTGGTTCAGAGAAGGTCGGAGTCTACAGTTATAACCGGTGCACCTTGAGGAAGTTGGTTCGTCCGACACCCAAAGGGATCCCACCGGTAATAACGATGAGTTCCCCGGGCTCTGCGAGGCGCAAGTCAAGGATGGCGCGTGCCATCGTCTCTATCATCTCGTCGGTGTCTTCGCACTGTGGCACAAGGACCGGTCTTACGCCCCATGTCAGAGCCAACCTTCGATAGGTATCCTCATTGGGAGTGAAGGCCATGATCGGTTCTCTTGGGCGCTCCCGCGCGACCTGGCGGGCCGTGTACCCGCTCCAGGTGGAGGTAACGATCAATCGTGCACCGAGTTCTTTGGCGATTGTTGCCGTGGCATCGCTGATCGCGTCGGTGATCGGGTGGGTGTGTTCGACATCTGTAAAGCTCACTAGATCCACCCAACGGAGCATCTTCTCCTCGACCGTAGCGGAGATCTTCGTCATCATCTCCACCGCGCGCACGGGATAGTGTCCGGTTGCGGTCTCCCCGGAGAGCATCACCGCATCGGTTCCATCAAGGATCGCGTTTGCTACGTCGCTCGCCTCCGCGCGGGTGGGAGTGGGGTTTGCGACCATCGACTGCAGCATCTGCGTGGCCGTAATCACTGGCTTCCCCACGGCGTTACACTTGCGGATGATCTCCTTTTGATACAGCGGGACCTTCTGTACAGAGACCTCCACTCCCAGGTCTCCGCGCGCCACCATCACTGCGTCTGCCGCCTCAAGGATAGCGTCGAAATTCTTCACCGCTTCACGCTTTTCAATCTTGGCCACGATCGGAACAGCGGCCTCTTTCCCGGTTTCGCGGCAGATTAAGGAGCGCAACGCCTCGATATCGTCCTTTCCGCGCACGAACGAGAGAGCGATGAAGTCGACCCCGTGTTTGATGGAGAAGGCGGCGTCTACCCGGTCCTTCGGTGTGAGTGACGAGAGATGTGATTCACCGCAAGAGGCGCTGCATGGTGCGGCAACCCCTTTGTGGGACAGCAATTCGCCCCCCACGATGACTCTGCAGACAAGCTTATCCGCCTCTTTCGTCTCGATGACAAATTCGAGAGCACCGTCGTCGAGAAGGAGCGGGGCACCCACACGAATATCCCTGATCAGATCTGGGTGAGGGAGGTTTACTACGTTCCCTTTCCCCGTTGCTGGACGGGTGGTGAGGATCAGTCGATCACCGGTCTTCAGGATGAGTGGCTCAGGATAGATAGTTCCGATCCGGAGTTTCGGACCCTGCAAGTCGGCCATGATCGCGATAGGCGCTTTCTCCTCCTGGGCGATGCGACGGATCGTGCCGATATTCTCCGCGTGCTCGTCCTTTGTTCCGTGCGAGAAATTTATCCGCGCCACATCCATCCCCGCATTGACCAGTGCCCGCAGCGTCTCCTCGTCGCGCGAGGAAGGGCCAATCGTGCATACGATCTTCGTGCGTGTATTATTCCTCAATCCGCCATCTCCCTAATCAGCTGTCGATCTATTTTACAGCTTTCTTCCTCATAGAAAACCTTCAGCGCGAAATGCGAAGTTCGTAGCGTCGGAAAATAGGGACTGGCAGTTTTTTGTCTTGGGCTCGTTAAAAACCAGCCAGTCCCTGAACAGCAACGTCACACACAAGGTGCGACGCTACACAAGCAGAACCTTGTTCTTGTTTTCCTCTGCGTCCTCTGCAGTTAAGTACTGTCTTTCCGCAAAGGGTTCAAAGATCGTGTAGAAAGATATGCTTTATGGTTTAAACCTTAAAGAGGGTTTCCTCTGCGTACTCTGCGTCCTCTGCGGTTAAGTACTGTCTTCCCGTGTCTTACGGTAGAGGATCTGTCTGCGAGAGACTAAGCTGGTGAGTCTTTCTCTGGGTTACCTTGCCTTAACCACAAGGAATCACATATTCCATCACTAGTCGGATCGATTGGTTAACATTCCCTTACAGACGACGTGGCCCCATGATTCAATGAGGCAATTCGCAGCCTTCTCTTGGCTTTCCTTAATTAGCTATAATGAATCATTGCTTGCTAGACACAGTCAAACCGCGAAACCAACGTGAAAGGCACAAGGAGTGATGATTATGAGAAGCTTTCGTAAGGAATTATGGTTCGAGATCCCGACAAGAAGAGCGTTTATCAATATTACACAACAGGTAGAAACAGCAATAGCCGAAAGCGGAGTGAAAGAGGGCTTATGCTTGGTGAACGCAATGCACATTACCGCAAGTGTCTATATAAACGATGATGA
>JAUVYF010000083.1 GCA_030603215.1 Candidatus Bipolaricaulota bacterium | reverse complement strand
GTCTGCTCTGTCGCGGCTGAAGCGGCGGAGCCTCCTGGATTACTTCAGCAAATCCCTCATCTGTACCGATCTCCTCATAAGAACGATGGATGCGGTTGTAGCGAGCGCGATCAAACCCACTCACGCCGAGTTGCGGATATCTCGAGGCAAGTTCCCGGAGTTGGGCTTGTTTCCGTCTGTAGAGGGTTTCAAGGGACAGGAGCGGCATGACATGGGCAACCGGCTCGCGTCCAGAGGCAAGCGCCACCTCAATCAAGGAGGATCTCTCCTCGCGTGTTAGATTGGTATTGTCGATACACACGACTTCCGCGTGAGATTCCACTGTCTCGACAAGGACAGCGGCGAAGATCCGATCCACGACTTCTTCATAGGAAAGGTCAAAGTCCCGATTGAAGACCATCCGCCGAATGTGATCCTTTGATACCACTGCCCACTCTGGGTGGCTCTCACAAAAAGTCGTTTTCCCCGACCCTGAATGGCCAGTTAGGACAACCAGTTTTTTCACCTTGTACCCCTTCACCTCGTTCACCTGGTAGAAGTATGGCGGAACACCGCTCTCGGGTCAAGTCAGCGTTTCAGGCAAGGGGAACGGACAAGTGTATCCACAGAAAGTGGCCCACATGGCTGTGCGCGAGATTGGTGTGTCAGTCGCCGTGTTATTGAAGCATTCGCTGCAAAGCGCTGCTGCTTCTGCCCTTGTGGACACAATGCGCGACTTCGATCATACAGGTCGGCCCGAGACTGAGATTGTTTTCACGGACAAGCAGATCCCACCACGTTGTTAGACCCGCTCAGTATTCCAGGAAGTTGGCACAACGCTGCAAAGATGGTATCCTGCTAGTAATTGGAGGGTCTAATGAAGGGAAAACTTCTTAGTGTCTTGGTCATTGCCGGTCTGGTAGCGATCTTTATCGTTGAGAACTCCGGTCAGGCGAATATTACTTTTCTTGGATGGAAGGTTGGCGCTGCTCGACAACAGCTATACCCAGGCCTCGTAATAGCAGGATTTGTTGCTGGGGCAATATTTAGATCTATGTTTGGCAGGCGACGTTATGTTGTCCCACAAGAAGGGACTTCCCCATCGCCTGAAGAACTTGAATAGAACTTATTGGCCGAGCGAGGCACACAAAATGTGGTTGGGTACCTCGCTCCTTATTCTCCATTACTCGTTAGCTTCTTCCTCCTTTGTTTCAGTTGGCCGGTCCAGGAAACGGAGATAGTCCAACTCAGTGGAGAGCACGATACGAGTATTATCTTTGAGTGTTGCCTCGTAGGATTCCAGGGTACGCCAGAATCGGTAAAAATCCGCGTCCTGGTTATAGGCATTGGCATAAATCTCTAAGGCCTGCGCATCCCCTATTCCCATTTCCTTTTCGGCTGCTTTGCGTGCATCCGCCAAGATAATCTCTAGCTCCTTATCTGCTTGCGAGGTGATCTTCTTTGCTTCTTCCTCCCCCTCAGATCTAAGTTGAGCAGCAATCCTCTCTCTCTCAGAACGCATCCTGGAAAACACTGCTTGCTCAATTTCAGTTGGCAAATCTGCGCGTTTGATGCGCACATCAATTAGGTTAATCCCAAACTTTATCAACTTAGCACGACTGATTGCCGTTACCTCCTGCAAGTACTCCAGCCGTTTCGCTGAAACGATTTCGTCCAGGCTGTGTTTGGCTAAGATGTCGCGCAAGTCCGAGTAAACGATATCATCGATGCGGCTTTGTGCAGTTGAAATCCTTCCCCCATTAGCTTCGATGAATAGTTGTGGTTCCCCTACTCGCCAAATAGCATAGTTGTCGATGGTTAATCGCTTCTGATCAGAGGTGAGGATGTCACGTGGTTGAATGTCATAAGTAAGGACGCGGTCGTCAAGATATACAACCTTATTGATAAATGGTATTTTGAGTTGAAGGCCCGGTTGTTCAACCACTCGGATAATCTCTCCAAAGCGAAGAACTGCAGCCTTTTTGGTCTCATCTACAGTAAAGGTAAACAAGTTGAAAGCAATCAATGCCACTACTACTATCCCAACAAAGATCACTAGCTTACGCATGTCTACTCACCTCCCTCTGGAAACCTGCTTAGATCGAGCAGCTTGATTATGCCGTTATCTTGTTGTGGCAAGATAATCTTCTCCATACCTGGGAGGATCTTCTCCATTGTTTCGATATATATGCGTGTTCTAGTCACCTCTTCTCCCAGTTCGTACTTCCTTAGGACTTCTAGGAAACGGGAGACTTCTCCTTCCGCCCGCTTGATCCTCTCCTGTGTGTATGCGAGCGCTTGATTTAAGATCTGCTGCGCGTTCCCACGAGCACGTGGAAGGATATCAAGCGCGTATTCCTCTCCTTGGTTTATTAGCTTGTCTTTGTCCTGACGTGCGCTGTTCACATCATCAAAAGCGGAAACCACAGAGCGTGGAGGTTTTACATCCTGCAACTGCACGTTGCTTATTACAATACCTGCTCCATAGCCATCAAGGAGGCCCTGTAAGGCAATAAGTGTGTCCATGCCGATTTGATCACGCTGGGAGGTTAAGGCCTCATCAACCGTTCTTGTCGCTACTTGTCTTCGCAGCACAGCCTCCGCGGCTTGCTTAGTAATCACCCTGGGGTTAATCAGATTGAACGCGAATTGCTCCGGATCCTTTACTCTGTACTGAACTACCATTTCCATGTGTATGATGTTTCCATCGCCAGTGAGCATTAGTGCCTCTGTCTCTATTTCCTGATATCGTGGATTAGGCGGAGGAGATATTGTCCTAAACCCGATTTCCTCCTTTCGTATACCCAATGTATCTACGATAACCACGCTTTCTATCGGGCCAGGAAGGTGATAGTGCAGACCCGGATCAACGGTCTCCACATAACGCCCAAACCGCTTCAGCAATCCCACTTCCGATGGACCGATAGAATAGATTCCCGTCAAAAAATAGATGATGATAATGGCACCTATCAACAACCAACCAACCCAGCCCTGCAATTTGCGCATGCCATCTTGCCAAGTTGGGTTTTCCTGATCCTCGTTCTGTTCCAGTACACGATCCACAAAACCCATTAGTTTCCCTCCTTTAAGCCAACTTAACTGCTGTCCCGTAAGCGAGAATCTCTGCTGCGCCAGACATAGTTTGCGAAGTAGTAAAGCGCACTCCGATTACGGCATCTGCTCCTAATTCCTCTGCTTCCTTCACCATGCGTTCAACGGCTTGATTGCGTGCTTGAGAGAGCATCCGTGTGTACTCCTTGATTTCTCCGCCAACAATATTGCGCAAGCCAGCCATGATATCTCGCCCCATGTGGCGGGCGCGAATTGTGTTCCCGCGTACGAGCCCAAGTACCTCACCAATCTCTCTCCCCTTGATTGTCTCAGTCGTTATCAGAAACATTATGACTCTCCTTTCTTCGTTCTCGGATTAAACCGACAATAGTAGTGATAAGGCCACTCACTCCCACAAGGATCACTACCTTGAAGAAATTCCCGATTCCCGGTGCCGTAATGATTGCGCGAACCAAGAAATAGCCAGCATATCCTCCGAGAAGTATTCCCGCCAATATCATCAGCCAGTAGCCAAGTTTGAGTATTTCTCCTCCTTATCTGCTGTTAGATGTCACTCCACTTTATACCACACTTGACTGTAACCTGCAAAGGGAGACGTAGTTCCATCACCTGTTCCATTTCCTGTTTGACTTGTTCCATCACCTGTTCACAATACTCTTCTTCCACCTCGAAGATCAATTCGTCATGGACTTGCAGGAGCATCTTGGCCTTGACCATGTTTTCCTCAATCAACCGGTCTATCCTAAGCATCGCCAGCTTGATCAGGTCGGCAGCACTTCCCTGAATGGGGGTATTTACCGCGTTTCTCTTGTCGAAATTCCGCCTAGCCATATTCTTCGATTTTATGTGAATAAGTGGCCTGCGTCGGCCAAGTATTGTCTCTGTGTAGCCACGTTCTTCGGCAAGCTTTATCATCTTGTCAATCCAGTGCTTTGCCTCTGGGTAAGCAGTGAAGAATCGATCAATGTAAGCCTTGGCTTCAGCCTGTGAAATGGAAAGTTCTCGGGCCAGCCCGTAGGGACTAATCCCATAGAGAATCCCGAAGTTGATTCGTTTGGCGGCGTTGCGCAGTCTGTGAGTTACCATTTCCTCGCCAATCCCGAAAATCCGGCTCGCAGTCAGGCGATGCAAATCCTCTCCATGCTCGAATGCCGCGATCAATCCTTTATCTTCACACAGGTGTGCCAATAGTCGCAGTTCTATTTGCGAATAGTCAGCTCCGATCAGTAGCGACCCTTTTGGAGCAATGAACGCCCGGCGAATCCTCTCTCCTACCTCGGTGCGAATGGGAATGTTTTGCAGGTTGGGGTCAGAGGAAGAGAGCCGTCCGGTGGTAGTAGAAGTCTGATGAAATGATGTGTGGATTCGTCCGGTTCGTGGGTTCACCGCGGCGGGCAGGCGCTTGATGTAAGTAGTCATCAGTTTCTCCAACTCTCGATACGTAAGTAACTTCCCTGGCAACGGATGTTCCGCTGCCAACCTGACTAATACGCGTGCGCTTGTCGAGGGTCCCGTCTTCGTTCTCTCGATCACTGGAAGACCAAGGTGATCAAATAACACCTTGGCCACCTGTTTTGGGGAGCTGGGATTGAAGCGTTCACCGGCAATTTCATACAAGTCCTCTTCGATAGCTACCAGCTCTTTTCCGATTTGCTCGCCTTGGATGGCCAGGATTCCCTTATCCAGAAGAATGCCGTTTTGCTCCATTCTTGCCAGCACTGAGACAAGAGGAAGCTCCACTTCTTGAAACAGCTTGGTTGCCTGCACCTTGTGCATCGCTTTCTCCAGAGGTGCCTTCAGGCGAAAGACGATCTCCGCGTCTTCCGCAGCATAGAACGTCGAGCGTTCTATCGGAACTGCAGCGATTGAGCCGTCCTTGCCGGCAACCTCGGCGTAAGAGAGCATTTCGTAGTTTAGATAAGAGCTTGCGATTTTCTCCAAGTTGTGCCGACGTTCCTCCGGTTGGACAAGATGTGAAGCAAGCATTGTGTCAAAGCAGATCCCTGTTGGATGCAGTCCGTATCTATACAGGATGATCAAATCGTATTTCAGATTCTGTCCAATGATCTGTGGATGTGTCGACTCAATAAGTCCGCGTAGTGCTTCCAGAACTTCACTACATGTAAGTTGGCAAGGAGCTCCAAGGTAGTCATGTCCAACCGGGACATAATAACCTTCGTATGGCTGCGGCGAGATGGCGATTCCTACGATTTCGGCCTGCATCGGATCACGACTCGTCGTCTCTAAGTCAATTGAAAACATTTTCTGCTTTGCCAGCTTTGTAACCAATCGATCAAGTTCCGTACGCAACAAAATTGTATGGTAGCTAGCTTTCCTCTGTTCGTCTTGTGTTGTCGATTCCCTCTTGTTGATACCAAGCTCGCTGACGACGGAACGGAACTCGAGCTCTGTCAGCAGCTGCACCAGTCCGTCAGCGTTTATCCCTTGTAGCGCGCAATCCTCAGGGATTCTTCCTACTTCCACGTCTTTCTTGAGGGTGACAAGCTTGCGGGCAAGCAAGGCTTTGTCGGCATGCTGTATTAGATTCTCTCGTACTGTTGCGCTCTCTATCTCACTTAGATGCTCCATGATTCCATCCAGGGAGCCAAACCGTCCAAGAAGTTGTGAAGCCCGCTTTTTCCCCACCGACGGAATACCGGGTATGTTGTCAGCGGTGTCCCCTACGAGGGAAAGAAAATCAATAATCCTCTCTGGGGGTACCTCAAAGCGTGTGTATGCTCCTTTTCTATCTAGAATTTCCCCCGCATCTTTAGTCTGACGGGCAGACGGGCGAACGATCGCGATCTTGTCATCAACAAGCTGTACAAGGTCTTTGTCCGAAGAAACGATAACCACATCAAGGGCGCTCTCTGTTGCTTGGTAAGCAATGCTGGCAAGAATGTCATCCGCCTCCACTCCTCGCTGCATTACCACATTGATTCCTAGTTGTTCCAGTAGTTTACGGATAACCGGAAACTGTGCCCTAAGTTCATCTGGGGTTTCCTTGCGTGTAGCTTTGTAGGCTTGATAGAGCTCATGGCGAAAGGTCTTCCCTCCAGCGTCAAAAGCAACCGTGACATAGGCAGAAGGAAACTCGCGCAATACTTTCATCAGTATTCGCCAAAACCCGTAAACTGCATTCACTGGATGACCGTCATCGGTGGTAAGTTCACGGATGGCATAGAAGGAACGATATGCAAGGCAATTTCCATCCAATAGCAGAATCCTTCTCTTGCTGGGTTCTTCTGTCAATCCCAGTAGCTCTTTATAGGTAAGCATGCTTCTCCGCTTGCACTCCACTCAACTCAATTAGACAACAAAGAGCAATAGCCAACCCATCAGCCATATCATCTGGTTGTGGGACCTCTGCAAGGTGAAGGAGTCTTTTCACCATCAACTGCACTTGCTTCTTGTTTGCTCTACCATAGCCGGTGGTCTGTTTTTTTACTTGTAGTGGAGTGTAGCAATATATGGGTACATCTGCTGCAGCGAGAAGGAGTACGCCACGTGTTTCTGCGGTAAGCATCGCTGTGCGTGTGTTCTTAGCCATGTACACCTCTTCAATCGCTACACCATCTGGATGGTAGGCCTGGATCAGTGCGCATGCTTCCTCA
>JAUVYF010000136.1 GCA_030603215.1 Candidatus Bipolaricaulota bacterium | reverse complement strand
ACGCTTCGGTGGAACCTCCGAGAAGCCCGCAAGGACCCCACCGTGGTTACTCACGCGGTGCTGAAGACAATCGCGGCGTTTCTCAACACCGACGGTGGGGACTTGTTAATCGGAGTAGCTGATGACAAGTCGATCGTTGGAATTGAGGAGGACCGCTTCGAGAATGACGACAACTTCCTTCTCCATCTCAGTCATGTCATTGGAGCAGCGCTGGGTGACCGAGCTGGAACACTTGTGGACGGGAAAATGGAGACCGTGCACGAGAAGACAGTCTGCCTTGTAAGCTGTCAACGAAGCCCAGAGCCTGTGTATTTCAAGTGGCGGGGTATGGAAGAATACGAAGAGGGTGACTTCTACGTTCGCAGCGGCCCGGAAACCGTGAAACTCGATCCCGAAAGCACTGCAAAGTATATCCAGACACGATTGTAGGAATTCCGGGGACGCACTAACATAATTCCTGAAGGAACAGCCTGCAATGGGGGCCGTGTCCCTGAACCCTCCGAGCTTCTCAGCACAGATGCAACAGCTCATATGCGCGAAACAGAGCGGAAAGATACTTTCCGACATGCGTGCTGTCTGCTAGAGGAAGGTCAGTCTTTGCTCTTCGTGCGTAGGGTAATGAACTGGGCAATGAGGGAGATTACGAAGCCCAACATGAGTACGGGAAACCCGAACACTATTCCCCAATTCAAGCGCTCATCACGAATCCATCCATCTACGTCGCTCATTTCTGCCACAATAAACGGTTCGGATTGGTTCCGAAATTGGGCTAAGGGGTCTAAGGGGTCAAGTCTTGCAAATCAACATGCGCGGCTTTTGCACTCTCCTCCCATTTGCTGATCCTCCGGCTGATCGTTGCGTAGTGAACGCCGAGATGCTGTGCTATCTCCCTCTGGGTATATCCGTAGTCCCGGTACGCTCGATAAATGGTATCAACGTTCTGATCTGGGGTGAGCAGCTCTAGAAGGCTTCGTCGATTCACCAGTCGCTGCTGGCGTGGAACCTCAAGCAGACTGTCGTCTGCCTGTGGTAGGCTGTCGATGAAGGAATCGCTGCCCAAGTAGATCTGCCCTCTGATCTGCTCCCACGGTGATGCATTGGCGCCTTGTGATACGAATCGTCGGTACGCTCTCTTTGCTCGTGACCGACTAAAAGTGAACTGCTCCAACAACCAATCCGTGGTCAGCAGTTGTGGCTTCTTTGCAAGTCCAGCGGTCGCCCGATAGCTACTCCAGCGGTAGTCCTTCGCTGTCTGTACCATGTGTGCACGAACCGGGTTGAGGACAACGTAGCGCGCCAGCTCAAGTAAGTATTCCTCCTTCTCCACAATGATTGCTTTGAATCTACCCTGAAACAGGTGACCAACTTGCTTGTGATAGCGATTGAATGCCTGCGTGTAGACGCCATTTAGCTGGCGCATGCCGCGGGGGAGAGTGTGGGGTCGATTGTCTCGATCAACAGATGATAGTGGTTTGTCATTAGGCAGTAGGTATGACAGAGCCAATTGAAGCGGTCAACTACTTGTTTAAGGATCTCTAAGAACCTTAAGCGGTCCTCATTATCCAAAAAGACATTTCGGCCAGCATTTCCACGGCTTGTTACATGATACACAGCACCCGGATATTCGATTCGTCGAGATCTTGCCATATCCGGATTCTAGCATGCGAAGTGTTGATTTGCAAGACTTGACCCCTAATCTTCTGTTGTAATCTTCTGTTGTGCTAAGGCTACATAGGCGCTACTGTTTCCACTAAGTATCTTAAATCACTGTTACTCTGAAATAAAGTCACGTTTCCCATTACCACTCTAAACCCACTCTAATTAACCCCTCTATTTACGTTATAACCGTATAGTAACTATCTCTGAGGTCCTCTAGTAGCCTAAGCTCGGGTATTTGTCGATCTCATGAAGAAAGCTAGAAATTCCCTGAAAAAGAGCTCAAAAGCGGATCAAGAATACCTCGCAAAGCCCTCACTTGTTAAACTGCAATAGCAGTCGAGTACGATTAAAATATGGTAAGACCGGGAGAATCAGAAAGCTGAGGGGCCTAGGTTCACTGGGTCCCTTGGTGTTGAGCTGTGATAGGCGAAAAACGTAGCTTGTCAAACTGGGATAGATATGGGTTACGTAGGTATGTCATCTCATATATTACCCCTCCCTTATTTTGTGCTAATCTCTTCGCTTTTTTCAATGATACTCATTACGGGTGCATCTGTCATCATCAAGACCATGCCTCCTGTGATTCGACAGCGCGCCTGTGTTACCAGTGATCCCTCATGCTCATCTCGCATGACAAACACCACCTCGGTTCATGCTCATCTTGCGTGAGACAACTCTTGAGGTTGACAAAGTAAGGACGAGGTGGTAACGTGGTATCCTATTGTGGTGGAAGGGATATGTCTATAGCGGAACGTAAGCATATTTACGAGCGGATTGAAAGACTCCGCGGATGCCCTGTAATTTCGTACGTCACGAGTACTCGTCAGAACGCGCAGGGGCAGATGGCAACTGATGCCATCCCTGAAATTCAGGATCAGCTTCTTTCTTTACCCAAAGATTGCAAGCAAATAGATTTATTCGTTGTTAGCTTGGGCGGTGACCCAATGGTGGCATGGCGAATAATGTCCTTGGTTCGTGATCGTGCAAAGAAAGTAGGGGTGCTCATTCCGCAGGCTGCTTTCAGTGCAGCAACACTTCTTGCGTTAGGTGCTGATGAGATTGTAATGCATCCTTGTGGTAATCTTGGTCCCGTCGATCCTCAAATACAGGTTAAGCGGAAATCGCCAAGCGGTCCAGGATCAGAAGTTATGAGATTCGGCGCTGAAGACCTAGCCGGTTTTCTAAACTACGTTCGGGAGAACGTTGGGCTTTCGGACCAGGAATACCTTAGGTCAACTTTTGAAATGTTTTGCAAGGAAGTGGGCGCTATTCCTATCGGCGTTGCGGCCCGAGCTTCAAGGCTTTCGGTCGCATTAGGAACCAAACTGTTGCGGATGCACATGAGAGACGAAGCTTCGAAACAGAAGGCTGTAGCTATTGCGGAAACGCTCAACAAGGAGTTCTTTCACCACGGCTATCCCGTGGGACGAAGAGAGGCAAAGGAAATAGGCTTAAAGATAGTGGAGCCGAAGGAAGACTTGGAATCTGCTATGTGGGATTTATGGAATGATATCGAGGAAGATCTTGAGTGCCGACACCCATTC
>JAUVYF010000116.1 GCA_030603215.1 Candidatus Bipolaricaulota bacterium | reverse complement strand
CTTCTGTATTCTTTGTATAGTAACTGTTGACAGTCGTTACTATACAATGTATGCTATTCTTCGTGTTGTATAGTAACTATTGAAGGTGCAAAAATGACAATAAAGAGTGTTCTAAAGGAAGAGCTTGCAAACTCGCTTCGTATGCAGAAGCTATATGAGAAAGAACTCTCCAAGCTTCCTCAGGGGAGTATTAGCAAGCGAAACATCAAGGGCAATGAGTATTACTATCTTGTGTACAGAGAAAACGGAAAATTCAAAGCTGTCTACAAGGGTAAATCTGTTTCGGACAGTGTTCTTAAAAAATACGCCCAAGCCAAGGAATTGAGATCCAAGCACCGCAAGGCTATATCACAATTGAAAAAACAAATACGCTACCTGAAGGGTACCTTACGTGGAAAAGAAGAAATATAGCCTGTGCCTCGAAGTTTTGAGGCGAATGAAGAAGGAAGGTATTCTCGACAAGGTTATGCTTGTGGGTAGTTGGTGCGTTTTTCTTTATGAGGACTATTTCGATAAGAAAGGCCTTCTACCTCCACTTAGAACCCGCGACTTGGAATTTCTCATTCCCGTTCCACTAAAACTTAAACGAAATACCGATCTATTTGAACTGCTCAAGGATCTGGGATTCATATTAGATTACAAAGGGGAGCAAGGGTACATCATTTTTCAACATCCTGACTTGATTCTGGAGTTTCTGGTCCCTGCCCGCGGAAGGGAAACTAACAAGCCTGTTCGCATTGACCAATTAGGTATCAATGCCCAGGCTCTCAGATTTCTGGACGCACTTGCCAGGGCTCCGATTCAGATGCCATTTGACGACATCAAGGTCACAATTCCGCATCCAGCAGATTTTGCACTACACAAATTGCTCATTGCAAGACGACGAAAGCAAAAAGCCAAAGCAGAAAAGGATAGAATACAAGCTGTGGCCTTGCTGATGGCATTAAAGAATCGTGATGAAATCGAAACTGTTTGCTCTGTCTATCATGCAATGCCTAGATCGTGGCAAAAAACAATTAAGCGCGAGCTTTTAGACTTGGGCGAAGAAGAAGTTTTTGACCTAGTTAACCAGACTTAGGAACCGAACAAGACACTTGAGCATATTTGCTCTCACGCGCAAAATGCTCAGTGCAAACGTTAGGCGGCAGGCTGGAGATATGACTAGAGCTAACCTGAGAATGCAATTTGTTTCCGATGTGCTCGTCGAGCAAATCATCGAGGGGTAGAAGACTGCCAGTGTGGTGGAACTCGGCGAGGTCGACATCGCAGAAGATGAGTACAACGATGCGCTCGTGATCGGTCGATACTACGATGTGTACGATAGCAAGCTGGAACGGCGGGCAACGATACGAGTAGTCGCCATGGAGCTCTGCCGCTGGGATTCGATACCGGAGCGGCTCTGGCGCGGTGAGACGAACTCGAACGCCGACGAGTTTCGGTCCGATCACGAGGAGTACTTCGGCGCTCCAGATGAGGACTTCGAGTTCGTGGCGTACTACTTCGAGGTGGCCTAGCTGCCGCCCGCCGTCTAACTAGCGTATACAGCCAACGAGCTTGGGTGTCACGGAGTCTGGAAGGGGGCTTCCGCTTTGCGTCGGCCAGCACACCCCGCGCCACCCTTTACGCTCGCGGGGGCTGATAAGCGGTCCGCTGTAAGAAGAACAAGAGCATGGCCAGAATAGACCACATTACCATTGAGGTGTCCGACATGGATACATCATGCGATTTCTATCTGTCGGTTCTTGGATTCACGCTCGAATCACACGCTGTGAACGAAGACAAACACGAAGAATACTCTTTCTTGGAACTGGAAGGGTTCCATCTTGAGTTGATCAGGGATCAGAAGAAGACATATGACCGAACTGCCATGCCGGCGAAGTCGTACTGCCCGTACATTGCATTTGGTACCGATGACATGACGAAGACTGTAGAACAATTGACAGCAAGGGGTGTTACGATTATCGCAGGACCCCTTGAAATCGAGAATGAAGAGGCGTGGGTATACTTCATTGATCCCGATGGAAATGTTCTGGAGTACATTCAGTGGTATTGATATTTCTCTAACATCAGGCTCAACCGTATTGCCAAAGACCGCGCTTCGCTTGCCCTTGTCAAATGGTTAGTGTAGCATCCGCTCCTCTAATGGATTGCGTGGCAAATGACTATGCCCTGCCTTGCTGCGGCGATTTACGCACCTTATCTCCCTCCTCCTCGACGCCCCCTGGGGGGGCTTATTGGGCATCTTGTCGGACTGACGCTCCATAACGTTGTATCGCGAAGCCCGAAGTTGCGGGTTGAAATCCATATCCCGTGCTGGATGCCATCAGTTGTCGAGGCGTCAGAGCCACGCGGCTCAGACAAGCTTGCCTACCAGAGTCACTCCCCCAGGCTTAACCTGTTTTCACCCTGTGACGTATCTCAGTCAGGGCGCCCATAGACTCGCACTACATTTATCCGATCTCGATCAATCGATCGCGGGGAAAGCTCGTGAGCAGTTTGTAGCCGTCCTCAGTAACAACAGCAACATCTTCGATCCGCACCCCGCCGAAACCAGGGATGTAGATGCCGGGCTCGATAGTTACGACCATACCTGGTTCGAGCACACCTGGGTCTAGCCCCATCCGCGGGAGCTCATGAACCTCGAGACCGACTCCGTGCCCCACCGGCGAGAGAAAGATGTAGTCCTTGTACGGAGAATGTTCGATAACATCAACCGCTGCCTGATGAACCTCCTGCCCCAGTACCCCAGCGCGAAGCTTGGAGAGACTTCCCTCCGTGGCCTTCAAAACCCAATCATACACGTCCTTTTGTTTGCTCGTTGCCTTTCCCACAGTGAACGTTCGCGTCATGTCGGAACAGTACCCTCCTACCACAGCCCCAAAGTCAATCAACAGGAGATCACCGGCGGCAAGCGTCCGCCGTCCAAGAGAGGGTCGGTAGTGCGGCAACGAGGAATTAGATCCCGAAGCAACAGTCATGTCAAATGAGGTGCGCTCTGCGCCCTTCTCTTTCATCAACAGACCCAATCGGAAGGCGATGCCAACCTCATTCATCCCAGGTTTGATCTCCTCAATCAGATCGCCAAGCGCTTCCTCGGAGATTTCTGTTGCTTTGCGAATAAGCTCGATCTCGCTCGTATCCTTAACTGCACGCATCTCTCGCACAGGATCAGCGGCAATAACGAGATCAATCCCTGTAATATCCCGCAGCTTGTTGACAACAAAATGGGTCATCCGCCAGGAGGCAAAGGCAAGGCGTTTAATACCCTTCTCTTGTATGACAGCAGCTATCTCTGCTAGGTAATCCCCTTCTGCGTGTCGAAGGATCAGTTCCGGAGCTTCTTTGCCCGCCTGCTCTAGATATCGAGAATCCGTTAGTAGGATTGCCTCATCCCGGCAGATTAGAAGAGCTCCCTCCCCAGTGTAACCAGTTAGGTAAAACAAGCCTTCATGGTCGATGCTACGCGGCAGGATACGATCAAGATCGAAGACTAAGAAGGCATCAACACCTATACTACTAATCAATCTAGCACGGCGATTCTCATAGTTATTCATAGGTCTCCTTGTAGGTCTGTTTCAGTTAAGTGACTCAGATCGATCATCTCTTCTACCTCTCCTTCCAACCCATCGTAAACAATTTCTCGGTTTTACCGTTGCAAGGGTGCGCAGCGTCCTCGCAATCTCCGGGTTCACTTGCCGGCGTGAAAGCAGCGGTCAAATGCAGCCCATTGCTGGCGGCTGCCAGTCATTTGACAATTGGCAGGTACAGATCAAACGTCATCTCATCATGCGAACCCAAGGGATCATGTTGCTTCTCGAGCTCGTTCGTCTTGCGCCACTCATAGGAATTGGACTGAACCCAGTTCGAGAGACTCATCCAAACCTCCGGATTGGGATTATTGAAACCAAATATGGGATGTTCCTCCACATTCTCGAGGTATCCCTTGGCGTCTGCCCACGATTTCAGTTTCTCCCACGCATCATGTTCCGGGTTTTCGCTAACAGCTCTGACACTCGCAACGCGCATGGGTTCCAGTTCTTCGATACGGACATCAAGATCAGACATGTTGTTCTCCTTTTATGCGGTCAACGAGTCGCGGTTCAGCCGCGGCGGCGAGTGCGGCTGGCTGCATGCACGTGTTAGGTGCGCTTGACACCAAAGCTCAACTCCTTTGGCAATACACTACTCCTCACAACATCTGATTGTATCTGCGCCTCAGCTCATTCTCAGATATGAGTGGACGACTTGTCGCCTCGAGGATTTCCTTGCTCATTGCTCCCTCGTTGACCAGCTCATAGCCCGCTCTTTTCACCGCATCCAGAACGACTTTCCCTTCCTCGGTTAATTG
>JAUVYF010000011.1 GCA_030603215.1 Candidatus Bipolaricaulota bacterium | reverse complement strand
TTGGAGGGTGGACTCAAGGGCCTCAATGAACCGGACGTTTTGGGCCTTGCTGCCAACTGTGACGCGGAGAAACAAAGGAAGATCATAGCTGGTACATGGTCGTACGATGACACCTTTCTTCAGCAGCGTTTTCTGCACCGCTGTGGCTTGCGACCCAATCTTGACGAGAACGAAGTTAGTGTGGCTCCTGAGATATGACAGGCCCAGGCGTTCAAATTCGTTATATAGGTAGACGCGTCCCGCGTGATTGGTGGTCACCGTTTTCTCGAGAAATGCTTTGTCTTCTAAAGCTGCAACGCCCGCGGCTTGGGCGAGCAGGTTGACTGAAAAAGGCTCCTTCACCTTGTTGAGGGGCACCAGAATTTCAGGTTGTGCGATGGCGTACCCCAAGCGAATACCGGCCAGACCATAAATCTTGGAGAATGTACGCATGATCATTATGTTAGTGTGGCCATCTCGAATATAGCGCAGGCTATCCGGATAGTCGCGAGAATCGACCAACTCGTAGTAGGCTTCATCGAAGATGACAAGCACGTGCTTTGGTGCCTTATCCATGAAAGCCTCTACTTCGGCTGCGGTGACAATCGTTCCGGTAGGATTGTTTGGGTTGCAGACAAAGATGAGCTTCGTCTTATCGCTAATCGCTTGAAGCATGGCTTCGAGGTCCAGCCCAAAGTTTCTCAGCGGTATCTTGACTAGCGTTGCTCTCATCACGTGGGCATAGATATCATAGACCGGGAATGAAGATCGACTGACGATTACTTCACTCTGTTCATCTAGGTACGCTAGGCAGGTTTGCATGATGAGCCCATCGGCTCCATTACCCACGGTCAACTGTTCAGGTTCAATCCCAAGGTGCTCCGCAAGGGCCCCTAGCAGATTGTGGCTCTGCGCATCTGGATAAGAGTTTACGCGGGAGAGACTTTCCTTCATCGCGGCCAGTGCCTTAGGTGAGGGGCCCAGTGGATTCTCGTTGGACGCTAGCTTAATTACGTCCTTGAGGCCGTATTCTCTTCGCACCTCATCGATGGGCTTACCCGGCACATATGCTTTGATGGCACGCAGGCCACGCTGTTGTCTGACATGTGTCATCTATCAGTTCCTCCTCTTTCGTATCACTCGCACGTCTCCAACTAGGACTCCCGTTGAGAACACGAATACAGGGTTTAGGTCGGCCTCTACAATCTCAGGGTAGTGGAACGGAAGGCGCGAAAAATCGACCAGGATCTTTGCTACGGCACTTGTATCTCGTGTTGGCTGTCCTCGTGTCCCTTCCAGGATAGGGAAGGCCTTAATCTCTCGGATCATCGCATTGGCCTCATCGTAGTCAACTGGGGCAATGCGAAGTGAAATATCTCGAAGGACCTCAGTATAGATCCCCCCCACCCCAAAGGCAATCACCGGGCCGAACTGTGCATCACGTGAGAACCCGATCAGGATCTCCAGGGCATCGGTGATCATTGGATAGATAATCACCCCCTGGAAATCATGCTCACCCGTTCGCTGTTCGATCGAGTGAAATGCGGCGGCTAGTTCATCATCCGTGCGAATGCCAGTGATGACACCGCCAATCTCCGATTTGTGTATGATATCGTGGGACACGACCTTTATCACCACCGGATAGCCGATCGAGCGGCTTCCACTCACGGCATCATCCACAGATGCAGCAAGCCGATATTCCGGAACCGGGATCCCGTTTTCACGCAACCAGATCATTCCTTCCGGCTCGAGCAGAGGGCCGTCACTATCACTGAGAAGAGACCCTATCCTTGCCGGAATCTTTGGTAGTAGACGATTCTTCCTCTTATACTCCTCATAGGTTGCCATCTGTGAAAGTGCCGTCACCGCCCGTTCCCCAGTAACGAAGTTGGGGACGCCATGCTCTTTCAGATAAGGCAGACTGAGAGCCACCGTTCTGCCGGCCATGAAGTTTGCGGCAATGGGCTTTGTGACCGCGGTAGCAGCGCCGCAGATTCCCCGTGCAAGAGGAAGAGCATCTAGATAAGGCGTGCAGACGTTGATGGCTAGCGCGGCGTCATATTCTCCCAATGCTTCACGCAGTGTTTTCCGATAGTCACTCTCAGTTCCCTCAACAGTGAGATCGATTGGGTTCTCCAATGAACAAACCGAGGGAAGAAAAGTGGAGAGCTTTGCTTGTAGGCTTGGGGTAGGTTCATCGAGGCGTAGCCCCACTACTTCAGCCCGGTCCGCCGCGAGGACCCCGGGACCACCGGAATTAGTAACGATGACAAGACGTCGTCCCTTTACGGGGGGAAGCGTAACGAACCCTCGACACAGGTCGAACATCTCCTCTATTGTGTCCACACGAATCGCGCCACACTGGCGGAAGGCGGCATCGTACACAGAGTCCGATCCAGCCATCGATCCCGTATGAGACAAGGTTGCCCGGTGGCCGGACACGCTACATCCCGCTTTGATCACTACAAGTGGCTTTTCTCGAGCTAGACGTTGCGCGGCCACCATGAACGCGTGGCCGTCAGAAACGCTTTCAATATATAGGGCAACAACCTTTGTATCGGAATCGTCGACAAGATAGTCAAGGAAATCGATCTCGTTGAGATCAACACCATTCCCATAGCTTGCGAACTTCGAAAACCCTAGCCCCTGCTCTTCAGCCCACGAAAGGACGGCACCCCCGAGAGCCCCGCTTTGAGTTACAAACGCTACATCGCCCTGTGGAGGATGGGTTTCCAGTGTTGGGTACAGGCGATATCTCGTGTTGATGATTCCAGCACAGTTCGGTCCGCACAAGCGGATTCCATACCGCTTTGCCACAGCCGCAATCCGTGCTTCTTCTCTGGTGTTCCCTACCTCTGAGAAGCCTGCGGTAATGATCACAGCAGCTTTCACGCCAGCCTTTCCGCAATCCTGAAGAACGTTTGCCACTGTCGGAGCAGGTGAGGCGATTATAGCAAGATCAATGGACCGATCGATGTGAGAGACTGCGTCGTACCCAGGGACTCCGTGCGCGCCTTGACCCTTAGGGTTAACTGCGCAAACATCGTTGTAGCCCCCGTCAACAATCTTACGGATCAACTCGTAGCCGAGTTTCCCTTTGGAGGTGGAACCGATTACCGCGACTCCACGAGGATAGAAGAGCTCTCTTAGACTCAAGACGTTCCTCGAACACGCAAGCCGGCATCAAATGCAGCCACATTGCGCTTTGCTCCACGCGGCCACCGTGCTTGAACAACCTCCGTCATCTTGTCGGCATCGAGCACTTCACCTAATGTTGTGTTTCCAAATGCGGCTCCGAGCACGAAGATGTTCGCGGCGACGTATACACCGTCGATTTTGGGAAGCTCTCTTGAATCGAGATAGACCAGTCGAGCGTTACTGCCTCGGACGGTCTCCAGTACCGATTCGAGCGATGGGTAGGCTGCTTCTCCAAGCATCACGGCAGTTGGTTCCCACACGTGACCATATAGCAGGAAGTCGCCTTCAGGCCGCGCGTACCGTACTCCCTTCAACGCTTCAGAGCGCTCCATGGCAATCACAAGATGAGCCCCATTTTCTCGGATGTGTGGTCCTACTCCCCCCTGCCCCAATCGCAACTCGGCCTTTACAAACCCTCCACGCTGTGCCATTCCCTTCGTGGGAAAGAAGCTGACTGGATGCTCCTTGCGCACAGCTGCTCGCACAATCAGGTCAGCAAGCGTCAGAATACCTTGACCACCGACGCCAACAAGGTAGATGTCGTAGCTCATGTCCCGTCCTCCTTCTTGAGGGCTCCTGTCGGGCAGACAGCGGCACACAGTCCGCAGCCGTTGCATAGAGCGGGGTCGATTGTGATGGATTCGGCCTCAATCGACAGGGCAGGACATCCGGTGGCGGTGACACACCGTTTGCACAGTACGCACTTCTCGGGGATCAAGCGCACATTTCCCGTGCGTTTGCCTTGCCGCCTTACTTGGATGGCACATTCGCGACGGGAGAGGACAACCTTTACCCCGGGAAGAGTGAGACATCTTTCGATGATGGAGGTTGTTCCTTTCAGATCGTACGGATCGGTGACAAAGAACTGCTCTATCCCGAGTCCTGGAATCACCCGCGCAAGGTCGATTCGGCATCCCCCCGTCCGTTGGAATGTCTCATCCGTACCTGGATTCACCTGCATCCCCGTCATACTTGTCCATCCATTGTCCATGATGATAAGGGTCAATGGAGTCTGGTGCTGAATCGCGTTGAGCAATCCGGGAATCCCGGCGTGAAAAAACGTTGAATCTCCGATAGTAGCGATTACTGGTGTCTCAACCCCTCCATGAACGTAGCCTTGTGCTAGACTGACACTTGCTCCCATGGAGACCTCCGTCCACACCGTGTTAAACGGTGGGTTCATTCCGAGGATTGTACACCCGATGTCGCCAGTGATCATCACCTCGTCTTTGTCAAGATTTAGATTCTGGATCGCTTGATTGATGGCCATATAGGTTCCGCGGTGGGGACATCCGGCGCAGACGGTAATTGGACGTCGAGCGGCAAGTGTCTCTGTTGCTCTATTCCCTTTGAAGCGATCCGTGGGGATGCGTAATCCAAGCGCCATATTGAGCCCTTGTAGCACATGATCAACATCGTACTCTCCTACGCGGCTTAAGGGCCCATCATCAAGTTTGCCGATGATCCGGCCAGCGAATCCGAACCTATGTGCTTCGATGTGAAGACCGCGTTCAAGATGCGGCTCCAACTCTTCCAAGGCAAGGATCGACTTACAGCGAGCAAACAGCCTTTGCACATCTGCTGCTGGAAATGGAGTTGTTGTCACTGTACGTAAAATTGAGACCTCTGTTTTGTCGAATCCATACTCGACAGCAAGGTCAAACGCCTCTCCCAGATACGCCACCGTTGCCCCAACAGCCACAATTCCGAGGCCGCCGGGTTTTTCAGCCAATTGCAGAGAGTTCAGCTCCATTTCCTGTATGACCTCGCTTGCCTTTTCGAGGCGGGCAATCACATCCCGGTGCTGCGTGATACAGATAGCGGCTCCGGCTTTGGTGTACTTGGCAATGTTCCGCTCGAGGATTGGTGTGCGGTCGGCAGGCGGTAGCGGATCAGCTATCTGTAGGGCTGTCTTGGCATTGGCAATCGAGGCAACCAACCTAACGAAGACTGGTGTCCTTACGCGTTCCGAGAGCTCAAAAGCTACCTCCGTCAACCGATAGGTGTCCCTTATCGAGCTTGGTTCGAGCATTGGCAGGTCTGACATCAATGCAAATCCACGCGTGTCCTGCTCAGCCATCCCTGCGCTAGCGCCCGGATCGTCAGCAACATAGATTACTAGTCCACCATTACATCCGGAGTAAGCGATAGAGATGAGCGAGTCGTAGGCCACGTTTAGCCCCGACATCTTCATTGTACACAGGGCTCGTTGGCCGGCCCATGCTGCTCCGGCGGCTATTTCAAAGGCAACCTTCTCGTTTACGCTCCACTCCACATACCTACCGGGAAGATCCATGGCTAGCAGGCTCGTCAGTGCGCCGGTGGAGGGGGTACCTGGGTAACCGGTGACTACCTTTACACCGGCCTGTAGCGCCCCATAGGCAAGGGCTTCATTGCCACTCAATACCTTAACCTGCAATTGATTCCTCCATTTGCCTGCAGTGTTGTTCCTCGCCTAATACCCTTCACTATATTGATTGGCTCATCCTCTCTTGGCACGATCAAGGGCAGCTAGGACCCTCTCTGGTGTCAATGGTAGGTTGTGGATGCGGACGCCTATGGCGTTTGCTACAGCGTTCGCCACCGCTGGTGCAGCCGGTGTTAGTGCAGGCTCGCCAATCCCTTTGGCACCAAACGGACCGACGCCTGTTCCCGACTCTAGGATGATCGCCCTCGTGGTAGGAAGATCCTTTGCTGTGGGGATCAGAAACTCGGACAATGAAGGCGTGCGGGTTACGCCATCCCTGACCTGTACCTCTTCCATGAGAGCGTAGCCGATTCCCTGGGCGCTTCCGCCTTGGATCTGTCCCTCAACGGCGATCGGATTGATTGCCCGACCCACATCATGGCATCCGACGGACTTGAGCACCGTAATCTCACCGGTCTTTGTATCGACCGCTACCTCAATGGCGTGCGCACTGAAAGTAAAGTCTGGGAAGATGTCTCCTTGGAGGTTCTCGGGGTTGAGCTTATCGGCGAATGGAGCCGCAAACAGAGCCAGGTGTTGCAGCTTCAACCCATCAACGGCGCACATCTTACTTAGATCCGCAAGCGAAAGCCATTGTTGCGGATCGCTCTTGATAAACACCTTGTTATCGGCTAGATCCAGGTTGTTGGGCTTTTCCCTGAAATGCTGTGCCGCGCGATCGAGTAACACCTCGCGCACCATTTTGGCTGCCTTGAGCGTGGCATTGCCGGACATGTAGAGCTGCCTGGTAGCAGTTGTTGTTCCCGCCAGTGGTGTGACAGCCGAATCTGAGTTGTAGAAGGTTACGTCTGTTAGCGATACCCCCAGCACTTCGGCAGCGATCAGACACAAACTGTTTGCCTGACCCGCGCCCAGGTCGGGTGCGCCACACCGCACCACGATTGTGCCATCTTGCTCGATGCCAACCCAGGAACGTGAGGTATCATGGAACCACATGATCCGGCCATAGCTCTGCATCGTGGTGGCAAACCCCTGGCCTATCTTGATTGCATCGTCAGAAACGCTCTCTTTCTTTCCCAGAGCTGCCAGCGCTTGTGTGGCTTCTTCCTCTAACCAGATCGCGCTCTTGATCTGCTGGCCGATAGCGTTGAAGTCACCGGTCTTCAGATAGTTGATCTTGCGGAGTTCAAGCGGGTCCATTGCTAAGGCTTTTGCCATCTCATCCATCTGTTGCTCGTACGCTACGGCAGCCTGAGCGCCTCCGAAGCCTCGAAACGCACTGGCGAAAGGATTATTAGTGGCCACCGAGACACTATCAACCGTAAGGTTGTCGATTCGATAAGGGCCGCATGAGGTGACAGTTGCATAAAGAAGGACGTAGGGACTGAGATAGGGGTAAGCCCCTGAATCAGAGATCATGTTGATCTTGGCACCGGTGATGCGACCATTGTTCTTCACGCCGGTGCGGTGAGTGATGATGAACGGATGGCGCTTGGAGTGTGCGAGGATAGATTCCTCTCGCGTGTACGCCAACCGCACAGGGCGCCTTGTTTCTTTTGTTAGCAGTGCCAGGAAAATCTCGACCGTAATGTCTTCTTTGCCACCAAATCCGCCTCCGATCATGGTTCCTCGAACGTGTACCTTGTTGTGTGGTACCCCCACAGCCTGAGCAATCGATCGAAAGTGTTCTACCACCTGTGTGCAGACGCGGATGTTGATCACGTCTTGATCATCCATCCAGGCTACACCGGCTTCTGGTTCAATATAGGCGTGGTCAATGAACGGTACGCGAAAAGTATTCTCCACGATGAGATCGGCAGCAGCCAATCCCGCTTCCGCGTTCCCCTTGCGGATCTTCCAGCTGGCAACGATGTTATCTGGCTTATGGATTATTGGCGCGCCTGGCTTTATCGCTTCGAGTGGGTCGAACACACCTGGCAGCACCTCATATTCAATCTCGATCAGCTTAAGAGCCTGCTCCGCGATGGCAAGGGTCTCCGCCGCGACAAGCGCGATGGGCTCACCAACAAATCGTACCCCGCGTGCGGCTAGCACCGGCGCATCTGATTCCTTGCGCCGTTCCTGTCCGGTCTGGCCGGGCATGTCGGTGATTAGTTTCCCGTCTGGCAAGTCGTCTGCTGTCAACACACAGGCCACGCCCGGAAGCGCCCGCGCCTTGTTCACATTCAACTGCTTAATATGTGCTGAGGGCTCACTGCTGCGAAAGACCTTGGCGTGGAGCATGTCTGGCATTGTAAAATCACCAGCGTAGACGGTTGTGCCTACTGCCTTGCCCAGTGCGTCGACGCGCCGCAAGGGTCTCCCGACTTGGCGAAGGGGGGGAAGATCTAGCCGGGGTAGCGCTTTGCCCTTCGCTGTCATTCCTGAGCCTTCTGTTGCATCATCTTCTCCGCTGTCATCTGAACCGCGTTGATGATCTGAGAGTAGCCGGTGCAGCGGCAGAGGTTTCCCGAAATTGCTTCACGGATCTCGGTCTCAGAAGGGTTCGGGTTCTCATCAAGAAGCGCCTTCGCTGCTATGATCATCCCTGAGGTGCAGTACCCGCACTGGACAGCGCCCGCATCTGCAAAGGCTTCCTGTAACGGGTGAGGGCTCTCCATTGTTCCTAGTCCAGCATTCGTGAGGATCCGCGCACCATCTGCCTGCCAGGCGAGAACGAGGCAACTATTGATGATTCTCCCATTCAGCTCTACAGCACAGGCTCCGCAATCTCCCTTTTCACATCCGTTCTTAACATCGGTATAGTTCAGGTCTCGTAGCGCTTCAAGTAAGGTTACATTAGGAAACAGTGTCACCTGATGCCGACGGCCATTGACATTAAGAGTGATAGCCTTTGCTTTCATTAGTGTTTCTTCTCCTTCGTGTCTTTGGCTAGGTTCGTTAGCAGACGCTGCACTAGCGCTGTTATCACCCGTTTCCGATAGGCTGCCGATCCACGGATATCACCTATAGCCTGCGTTGCCTCCGAAGCCAACTGCGCGGCCTGGGCGATTACCTCCGGTGTTAATGGTCCTCCATCTAGAAGGTCTTCGGCGGCGGCGGCGCGGATCGGCGTGGGGGCAACTGCTCCAAGAGCGATACGTAGTTGGTCGCAATCCCCCGTGTCCATGTGGAGTAGCATTACGGCAATGCTTAGCACGGAGATGGCGTCTGCCTTACGTAAGCCGAGCTTGCGAAACACGCCGACACTCCCTTCGGGTGGAATGGGCCAGCGAATAGCAGTTATCAATTCTCTGGGGTGACGAACCGTCTTGCGCACGCCGGTGATGAACTCTTCTAGTGGAACGGTGCGTCTTGTATCCTTACTCAACAATTCTACCTCGGCACCAAGGACAAGGAGAGGTGGCGCGGCATCCGCGGCTGGGGAACCATAGGCAAGGTTACCTCCAATTGTTGCACGGTTGCGAATCAGTGGGTTGGCAAAGACTGTCGCAGCCTGTCGCAGTGCTTGGCCGTGCTTGGCGATGAGCGCATTGCGCTTCAAGTCTGCGATTGTTGCTGCACTGCCAACAACTATGTAACCATCTTCTACGCGAACGCCACGTAACTCATCCAATCCACCAATGTTTATCAATGTCTGAGGACGAGAGAGCCTTCCACGCAGGTCGACAAGGAGGTTTGTCCCACCGGCAAGTGGCATGACTTTAGAGCTCTCATCCATCATCTCAAGGGCCTCCGGTAGAGTTCTTGGCATCAAGAGCTCAAACTCTGGCAGCATCTGACCCTCCTTCTTTTGTCCCCCTGGCGCAAGATTCTACGGCACGCACGATACTTGCATACCCCGTACAACGACAACGATTTCCCTTTAAATAGTCTCGGATCTCATCTTCTGTAGGAGACGGTATCTCCGTGAGGAGTTTCTTGCTCATCATCAGCATCCCCGGGGTACAGTATCCGCACTGGAACGCGTTGTGGTCGATAAACGTTTGTTGCAAGGGATCAAGTTCGCCGTCTGGCCTGGTAAGACCTTCAACGGTGACAATCTCACTTCCATCGGCGGTAACAGCGAGCACTAAACAGGCAAGGACCGGCTCTCCGTCGAGCCACACCGTGCATGCTCCGCACTCGCCGGTGCCGCAACCGTACTTGGGACCGGTCAGTTCCAGCCGTTCTCGTAACACATTGAGTAGCAACTCGTTTGGAGCCACATCAAGTCGGTGATCTACTCCATTGACGAGAACAGTAATTGAGTGCTTCTCATTAGCATTTACTCGGAATGACGCGGGTCCCTTGTGAGATAGTGAGGATATCTCAACAGGCTCTGGTCTCCGCGGTTCGCCCGCCCGCTCCCATGCTTTGCATAAGGCGTCTTGAGTTAAAGGCGCGGCAACCTCGCGACGGTACCACGCGCTTGAACGCGCATCATCAACTGGCAGGATCGCCTTGGACGCGGCCCGTCCCGCTCTAAGGGCAAGCTCGGCGTCAAACGTTTCACCGATTAGCATTTTTTCTGCCTCTGCAGCGCGTAGAACTGTTGGCCCTACTGACCCGTACGCTAGTCGGCAATCGACAACGTGCTGTTCGTCACGAAGAATCACCGCGGCAACGCTGATCTTGGCAAGATCGGCGCGCACTCGTGACAATTTCAGAAACGCGCTTCCCGTATTTGGTTTCGCAATAGGGAGCCGCACAGCGGTGAGGATTTCCCCTTCCATTAGCTTAACTTCCCCCGGCCCAAGCAGGAATTCAGCAATGGCTAAGACCCGCTCTCCGTGTGGGCCAGCCAGCACCACTTCTGAGTCGAACGCCATCAGCGCTGGAACCGTATCCGAGGCCGGGGACCCATTGCACAGGTTCCCGCCGATTGTTCCCATTATCTGGATCTGCGTGGAGCCAAAGGAAGCACAAGCTTCAGCAAGAGCGGTGTAAGTCTGTTGTATCTGTGGCGCGGTCTTGAGCTGACGAACAGTGGTGAGAGCGCCGATCAGCAATACCTCGTCCTTATTATTCATCCCTTTGAGTTCAGGCAGGTTGGCGATATTAATAACGCATCGCGGCGCCCTTTGCTCCATCTTCATCCATACGAGGAGATTGGTGCCTCCGGCAAGCATCGCGGCGTCTTTGCCAAATTCCTGTAAGCGCCCAATCGCTTCGTTGAGCGTTGCTGGCTGCACATAGTCGAACCTGTGCATAAGGAGGTGTGTATTGGTCATATTGTATCTATTCTTGCTCATGCATACGTTCCTTCTTTTTTAGGGCGATAAGAATCCTCTCCGGCGTGATTGGCAGCTCATAGAACCTAATGCCAATAGCGTTGCGGATTGCATTGGCATAAGCTGCAGCAACTGGATTCATCGCCGCTTCACCAATGCCCTTTGCCCCAAATGGACCGCTTGGCTCGTAGCTATGCGCAAAGCTAGCAGCGAGAGCATCGATACGTGGACTCTCACTAATTCCGGAGGTCTTGCTATCGATCCAGTAGCCGCCTGAGATGAGCTGTCCATCCGTGTTCCAAGCATTGCTCTCGTATAGGGCGTAGCCCATACCCTTGGAGAGACCACCCTCTAGCTGACCTATTGCCATCTTTGGACAGATTACAGTGCCACAATCACTTCCCATAACTGCCTTTACTGTGTGCACTAGGCCGGTCCATGTGTCCACCTTGACTTCCACAAAGACAGTCACATAAGCGGGAGGACAGTGAACCGGTCTGTAACTCTCCACCGCAGCGATCGTTTTCCAGCTTTCACTCCAGCAGCGAGTCGCAAGTTCCGACAGTGTCATCGTTAAATCCGGTATCGAAGGAGTATAGACAACACCCTGCCCAAGCTCCTCATCGAGTCTCAAGGTAAGTGCGTGTGCTTGCGTGTTGAGGTAGTGTGCCGCCGTCGTGAGGATTTCTTCACGCAGCGTTGTTGCGGCCTTGAGAACCGCTCCACCTCCGGCGTATACCCCGCGGGTGGCGTGAGTGACACAATCGTAGACAGTGGAACAAGTCTCAGCCGGGGCCATGTTCACCTTGTCTAGCGGCACGCAAAGCGCCTCGCTGGCGATTCTGTTGAGGGCCTCCAAAGTTCCTCCGCCGTGGTCCATCAGGGCAGTGATAACATCTACCGAGCCGTCGACGTTTAGCTTGACCATCGCCCCGGAGAAGTCAATGACGTCTCCCGGCTGTGGCGCGCCGGCGCCAGAGGTATGGAATCCTCGCCCCAATCCGATACCAGACCGGAAGCGACCTGTCTCTGAGCCAGATTTTGGGCGGTCATTCCATCCAATGGCTTTTGCTCCTCTATGGAGGAGTTCGGGTACTCCATCACTGTTAACGATTGAGCGGACGAGTGGACCCTGCCCCCAGAAGGTGTCTCCCATTCCTACGTAGTTCTTCAGTCGTAGCTCAAGCGAATCGATGTCGAGCTTTTCGGCAAGTTCCTCGATCAGCGATTCGGTGGCGAATGTCACCTGCGGATTGCCAAACCCCTGCATTGCGCAAGAAGGGGCTTTGTTTGTATACACAGCGGTTCCATGGTAGCGGACGCTGGGGATCTTGTATAGGGAGACGAGCCAACCGACAGTGACTCCAAGAAACGAGTATGCTTGGATGTTATGCGCTCCAATATCGACAATCGCCTCCATCTTTGCACCAGTCAGTGTACCATCCTTCTTTGCCGCCAATTGTAGGTGGATTTGCTCTCCGTAACGGGTATGGTCGTGTGCATCTTCCTCTCGCGTTAACGTTAGCTTGACCGGCCGATGTGCTTTTAGGGCCAGCGCAGCACAGATCGGAATTGGTGGGTTCATCTGGATGCTTGATCCGAAGGTTCCGCCAATTGGCACACGCTTGACGTTTACCTTGGAGAGTGGTATGTCAAAGATTTGCCCAAGTAGGATTCGCACGTTGTGAATCGACTGAGTTGTTGGCCATACCGTAAGCCCACCATTTGGCTCGGGGCGACAGATGGCTGATTTCGTCTCCATCTGTGCGTGATAGACCTTGCTCAGATTGAACGTTCCCTCGACAACAAGATCTGCCTCTGCAAACGCCCGGTCAACATTTCCTTGTTCAATGCTCCTATCACAGGCGATGTTGTGGTCAATTTCGATCTCGTTTTCGCCCAACAGGACTGTGTCGTAGATTGGGGCAGCGCCTGGTTTCATTGCTTCGATCGGGTCGGTGAGCACAGGTAAGACGTCGTACTCAACCTTGATTGCACGCACCGCTCTTTCGGCAAGCTCCTCTGTCTCCGCGGTGACCGCAGCAACCGCTTCTCCCATCCGCCGTACCTTATCAGCAAGTACATAGTGATCCTTGTGCAGAACCGAAGGAATGGTGATGATACGCTCATTGTAGCGTACAGTAGGAATGTCATCGAATGTAATAACAACTGCGCCCATTGCCTTAGCTGCGCTTGTATCGATGCGTTTGACATGAGCATGAGCATAGGGGCTGGAAAGGACGCGTCCATGAAGCATGTGGGGCAGGCTGATGTCAACTGTGTAACGTTCTTGTCCAGTGACGCGTGCAATCCCATCCTTGCGGAGGCTTGCTTTTCCTACAGTATCAAAGTCTCTTATCTTCCACCATCCTTATTCGGTGGACGATCTTCTACCTCTTGCCGGACTAAGCAGTTCTATTCTACTTAGCTTAGCTGTTTGGTAATCGCACTATTCTCTATTCCGTTTTTTCTATTCTACTCTTTCTAATATTGCCGAGCAACAATGTACACGCCCTACTACCAAGAGGAGGGCTGTGAAAAGGCATATGGAACAGACGCTATCGCGGTCGGGTAAGTTAACGAGTGAGTCATTGTTACAGAAGATTCTCCGGCTAGAGATTGTAGTAAAGTGAGAATTCGTATGGATGTGGGCGCCTGCGAATCTGGCCCAGTTCGTCCCTCTTTGCCTCGATCCAATATGCAATCTGTTCGGCGCTGAATACTCCGCCCACTGTAAGATAATCATGATCTTCTTCCAGGGCGGACAGGGCAGTAGCAAGATTGGCAGGAACTTGCTCTATCTTGCTTGTCTCTTCGGCTGAGAGATCATAAAGATCTTGGTTATAGGGTCCAAATCCAAGCTTCTCCGCATTTAAGTTATTCTTGATCCCATCGATGCCAGCCATCAGCATGCCGGCATATGCAAGGTAAGGATTACATGTAGCGTCCACTGTTCTTAGCTCGATTCTTCGTTGCTGTGGTGTTGCATAACTAGGAATACGAATTGCAGCGGAACGATTTCCCTCGCCGAAAGCCAATAAAACCGGTGCTTCATATCCAGGGACGAGGCGACAGTAGGAGTTCGTTGAGGGATTGGTTAGTCCCAACAAGCCACGCCCGTGTGAAAGGATTCCCCCCATGTAAAGTAGGCCTAATTCGGAGAGCCCTCCATCCTTGTCGAAGATGCTTTTCCCTTTGTTTGCCAGATACTGATGAACATGCATACCGTTACCATTTTCACCAAGAATTGGTTTGGGCATAAATGTAGCGGTCAAGCCGAATTCCACTGCTACATTTCGAGTGGTGTTCTTAACAATAAGTGTGGTATCGGCCATTCTTAGCAGGCCGTCAAACCCCAACTCTATTTCCAGTTGCCCCAGAGGGCCTACCTCGTGATGATGGTACTTAACAGATACTCCTGTTCTTTCCAGTCGCCTACAGATCTCATTGCGTAGGGCGAATAGTTGATCTTCGGGGGGACAGATATGATAGAAGGAGCGCTCAGTGTGCTTGTTCATCGGACTGAGCGTATAGAATGCCTCGCTAGCCTTGCTACTGTAGTCGGCTTGAGAGAAAACATAGAACTCGAATTCCGCGCTCATCATTACAGCTTCGGCGATACCTTCAGAGATGAGAAACTGCTCGGCCCGTCTAGCGACCGCACGAGGATCGCCAATAAATGGGCCTTTTCCCTCCGCGAGGTGGATGTCACATATCAGAGAGAGTACCTTTTCCCCACTATAGCAAACGACAGTAGCTGTGTTGAGATCTGGGCGTAGGATCATGTCGCTTTCTTCTACATTCGTGTAGCCGAAGTTTGAGCTGTCGAACGGAATACCGTTGTCGATTAGGTGTTGAGTGAATCTACTGATTGGGATCGTGATATGTCGCCAGCAACCGACTAAGTCTGTAGCCTTGAAGTCGACGAAGTCGATGTCCTCTTGTGTCACCAGTTGTTCCAGAGAAGAGAAGCTAAACACTTCTTACCTCCTTGCATTCTCACTTGTCCGACTGCCAGTCCTCTTAATCAGCAATAGCTATAAGTTGCGAAATAGAAGTTTCAATACTCTCATACGATGAATCTTTTGCTGCAAAGTTACTTGACAAGCGACTGGATATCAAGCCCTAAGATGCGTGATAGGTGCATACCTACCGTTTTTCGCAAGCTTCTCTTTGCAGCACATTATGAGGGCGTGTTCTCTAATGCGGGTAGATGCTTGGCAGGATACACATCTCTGAAGTAGAATGATGCTATGGCAAAGGAAACAAAGGATATCTTGCAGTTGATCAGAAAGGCTTCCCTTTCGGATAAGAGGAAGCAGGTCGCGAAATACATCTTGGACAATTGTGTAGAGGCGGCCTTTCTCACGGCTGCCGAGCTTGCTCGACGTTCCTCTGTCAGTGAGCCAACTGTGATTCGACTTGCCGCTGCCCTTGGTTACAGTGGGTTTCCAGCAATGCGAAATGCGCTACAGGATAGGGTACAGAGCAAACTCAACACACTTAACCGTCTTACGGAAAGCCATCGCTTGAAGTCAAGCAAGAGTCCGGCTATTCGATCTCTGCTGACCGATATGAAGAATCTGGAGGAGACGCTGCATTCTCTTGACGTAAGGACACTGAACGACGTTGTTGACAAACTTGTCAACGCAGACAAAGTCATAATTATCGGCTACAAGATGTCAGGATCATTGGCGCAGTTCCTTCAAATGGCCCTCAAGAAGACCATTGACAATACAGTAGCAGTTACAACGGGGAGCGGGTTATTCGAGGAGGAATTGGTTGCTGCAACGCCGAGCTCTGTGGTTATCGCTATTTCCTTTCCTCGCTATACCAACATGGTTGTTCGACATATTTGTATGGCAAGAAAGAGGCACCTTACAACCGTTGCTATTACGGATTCGGAGCTTTCTCCATTGGTTGAATGTGCCAAGTATCGGCTTCTAGCCCGATGTAGTCTTGTGTCGTATGTCGATTCATTTGCTGCCGCAATGTCTTTGTTATGCGCTATTTCCACCGGGGTAAGTATCAAAGGAGAGAGCACCACGCGCCCCCGCCTGGAAGAGCTGGAAGTATTGTGGGAGGAAAGCGGGCTTTTCTTCTAACGTTTCCCTTGATCGGTTTTTCTTCATGCATTAGGCAGTGATTCGAGCTTTGATGGATTGTTAGTAGAAGAAATAGCTCTTTACCTATCATCATCTATCCTATATTTCCGGCGTAAAAGGATTCGGAATGAGGTTGATCCGCGTAATAAACCTGTATTTAGGTTTTGCAGGCAAGACATCCTTCACGTAAGATTTCGATCAAGACCTACTAATCACGGAGGGTATATGTCAGTGCTTGATGGCAGAAAAATCCCAAGCGCAACTATGTCAGAAACACTACTACCCTCCCGCGCCATGCTAACCCTCGATCAAGAGCGGGTGTTTCGTTACCTGGAGTATGGCGGTGCTTCTCCGTCTAAGCACGTCCTGAGGAAGCTTAACCAACTGATCCCTAAGGCACGCGAGATGGCCCAACCACAGGCTCTCAGTAGGATTTGCAGCGTGGGAGAAGCAGCGGACCTGCATAAGAATGATCTCCCTAGGCCTATTAAGCGCGCACAGCTGCTGGCCTTCGGCCTGTGTACAGTAGGTTCTGTAATTGAAGAGGAAGCAAAGCGGCTGCGCGATAACGGGAAATGGTTAGATTGGATAATTCTCAACGCGCTTGGGTCAGCAGCTGTATCCGAACTATGTGAACGATTGGGAAAACGGATTTTTGATTGGGCTGCTGCACAAGGATTGAACGCGAGCCGTGGCTTTGAGCCAGGTTCTGGAGCCGGGCATTGGCCGCTTGAGAGGCAGCGGATAGTATTCGCCAATTTGCCAGCAGAGAAAATAGGAGTTGTCCTTGGTCCTCAATTATCAATGTGGCCAGCGAAGACATTGTCGTTCTTGATGGGAGTTGGCGCGAGAATCCCACAAGGGGATCACCCCTTCTCCTGCCAAGGATGTGAGCGCATAGACTGTGTTTACCGCTATGAACCAGCAGAACCTTAAGATACTATGGAATTAACAATTACCAAAGAGAAGATGCTAAAGAACTGGAAGGGAGCCGGTAAGGAAAAAGGGGACAGGCTACTTTTTGACTAGGCTATTCTCAAGAGAAAAGGTTGCCCGTCCCTCTTTTTCCCACTCATGTAGTAGCAGGATTTGCGTGAAAGCATTATTGGACTGGATTCCGGCCTGCACCGGAATGACGATGGACGGAAACCCTGGTCCATAGAAGATGGGCTCAACTCACCCTCACCAAGGGGCGAGGAATCATCAAATAATCTTCCCTCCCTGATCGAGGGAGGGAATTAAAGGGAGGGGGAGAAGCCTGGAACGGTTCAGTGCCTGGAATCGTAAGTCACAAGTGAAAGGAGAGAAACTCAAAACCAGACCACGAATAGGATCTAATTACGTGGGCTCTAAAAGGAGAATGGAATGCCGAGCAAGTATGAAGACATGAGCATAAGTACGTTCCTGAACCAGCTGTCTTCGGCTGCGCCTGCGCCGGGAGGTGGAAGCGTTGCTGCCCTTTCTGGAGCGATGGCTGCAGCATTGATATTGATGGTTTGTAACTTGACCATAGGTAAGGAGAAGTTCGCTCGAAGTGAACAAGAGATAAAGGAGATCAAGCAACAGGCCACGAACTTGCGCCATACCTTGGTGGACGCGGTGGATGCCGATATCAATGCTTACAACAGAGTAATTGCTTGCTACCGTCTACCGAAAGCAAGCAAACGGGAACAGGTTGATCGCAAAGAGAGCCTTCAACAAGCACTCAAGAAGGCCGCCGAGGTTCCTTATCATACCGCGGAAGCCTGCTATCGCGTTCTTGAACTGAATCGCAAGCTGCCGGGAATTGGTAACCCTAGTGCGGTAAGCGATGTCGCCGTTTCAGTGCGGCTAGCTGAAGCCGGACTACAGTCTGCCCTATATAATGTAGATATCAACTGCAACTACATCAAGGATGAGGATTATACGAAGAAATACCGAGCACAGCGCGTGAAATTGGCTGAGAAGGCAAGGCTCATGCGAAAAGAGATTATCTGCGCAGTGAGAACAATGCTGCAAGGTTGAGCCCGTTTGCTGGCCTAAACAGGGGCGTCCAATGATTTGTTAGTGTTCTGATTCTCTTTCCATAGATGATCGAGTATCCCGTTCACGAACAGCTGCGCGTTATCCGTTCCATACTTCTTGCATAGCTCAATTGCTTCATTGATCGCCACTTCGGGAGGGATCTCGGGAATGTAGAGAAGCTCGAATACTCCTAGACGAAGAATATTGCGGTCGATCACTGCCAGGCGTTCAAATCTCCATCCCAACGTATGCTCAGCAATCAACTTATCGATTTCCTCTTGGCAAGCGATAATCCCGGAAAAGACGCGCTCTATGTACTGATATTGCCCTCCGGGATTTGCCTCAGCGAGCAGTTCATCTAATGGAGTATCAACAAATTCATGCTGATAGAGAACCCTGAGCAAAAGCTCACGCGCTTCCCTGCGACGCATTAAGAGCGGAGAAACCGTGCTATAAGATCCCTTACTTGAGTTGTGATATTAGTCCCTGATTCGAAGTAGACTCCGATTACATAGCCCACTAGGGCAAAGCCCAGTAGAATGAGCAGTATCTTCCAGCCGACAAGAACTAGAAGAAGTCCCGCAAGAAGTCCGCCGAGCAATCCGAGGAGCCTAGAGTTCGTTCTCATTTTCATCACCTTCCTCATCTTTCTCCTGAGGTTTCTGCTCATGTGGACGGATCTTTCCCACAAGGACTGAAACTTCTCTTACTTCAACGCCCGTGCGCTCCATGACGCGGCAGGTGAGCGTCTCTTGGATTCTAGAGCCTATTTCAGCTACTCTCTCCTGGGGCGTCAGCGCAATATGCACGTAGATGGCAACTCCGTCTTCTTTGTGTCGCAGTCGAACACGGAAGCGTGTGATTCCAAGCTCCTCCCGTAGAATGCCACTGATGAATTCCTGAATTGCGTAGGGAGAGATTTCTATCTTTCCCCGCTCTCCTTCTCGGGAAAAACGAGCCGTGGCCAATCTATTGCGGTAGATAAGGAGAAGGAAATAACCTAGAAGGATAATAAGACAGGCACCAGACAAGAACAGTACAGCGATTCCTCCCGCAGAGGAAAGAAACACCTTTGCCTTGTCAAAGGAGAGGACTTCAGCTCCGAACAAGATGAACAAAACTCCCAATCCCCCAGTGAATAGACAGGACACTGTGTAGAAAAGAAAAGTTGCAGCGCTCATTCTTCCTCCTTCTTGCTCAATTGTTGTTCTTCGGGAGTCACTAGTCGTTGTATGTCTACATTGACCCCGCTTACTTGCAGTCCAGTCATTTGCTCAACCTCGGCTCTTACACGTGTTTGAATCTCTTTGGCTACCTTGTAGAGGGAATTTCCATGTACGAGAGTGGCACGTACGGTGACCTTGACATTCTCCCCTTCGACTTCAGTATCGACGTAACGTTTCATCCCCTCTTCGCGATTAAAGATTCCCTCGACCTGAGACGCGGCGATTGCCGCGATTGCAGTGACAACTTCCTGAGAGATGCTTACATGCCCTTTTTCTCTGGCTTCCTCTTTTGTCATGAACGGCCTCCATCCCTAGTCTTCCGGTGGGATATCCTGCTTCTTTTCGGTCGCAATTGGAATAATCTTTCTTACGTAAACATCTACTCCAATCACATCTATTCCAGCCATCTCTTCGACGTCTTTCTGTACATTGTTTTGTACGCCTTGAGCTACTTCGTGTACTGGATACCCATATTCAACAGCGATGGTTAGCTCTACATGTACGCCGTTGTCGGAGAACTCAGATTTGATGATTGAAGCTGTGTCTTCTCCGCCAAAGAAACTCTTGATACCGCTCACTGTCTTGCCGGAACGAGCAATTCCGTCCACCTTCTCCGCGGCAATGCGCGCGATGGAAGTGACCACTTCTTCTGATATCGCAATCTGGCCATCTTCATCGATAATCTTGACGCTCTTCTCTGCCATAACTCCTCCTTACAGCCGTTCCACGTATTCTCCGCTTCGCGTGTCCACCTTGACTTTGTCTCCAGTTTTGACGAATAGAGGGACCTGAATCACTGCGCCACTCTCTAACGTTGCCCCCTTCTCCACATTGGAAACGGTATCTCCCTTGACGCCTGGTTCAGTGCTAGCTACTTCCAATTCTATGAAGTTGGGGATGTCTACCTTTACTAATCTGTCCTCATGGAAATACCCAATGACAGTTATACCTTCCACGATGAACGTCCCCCGTGAGCCAAGAAATCCGGCCGATACCGGAAATTGATTGAACCGTTCGCTATCCATAAATATATAATCATCACCATTCTTATACAAGTACTGAAGCGAGCGAGATTCCATGAACACGGAATCTGTATTTTCCGATCCTCTAAAAGTGGCTGTAGTTACTCTTCCTGTTTTCAGATTGCGGAGTCGCGTGCGAGCTATTGCTCCACCTCTTCCTCTCTTGGAATGTTCATATCTGGTGATTTCATACAGCTCTCCATTATGAAGGATGACCATTCCTTGTCTCATTTCGCTCACAGCTAACCCCATCACTGAATCACTTCCTTCGAGCTCTGATTCCATTCTCCAGAGTATATTCTCTTTCTTTTGTTCTCTTGTTGCAATAGCCGTTTCGAAGTGACGGGAACAAGAGGCATTGGCTCGGCGTAGCCTAATACGCGGGGGAACTCCGTGCTAACGATTGCTAGGATTCATCGCAGGGCTGACTAATCCTGAGGAGGCCATTCCAGGATTCGTAGCCCCACTTGGGTGATTCCCTTGTTGACGATACCGAGTTTCTCGGCTGCTCCTTTGGAAAGATCGATGATCCTTCCCTCAATGAAGGGGCCGCGGTCATTAATTGCTACAATGACGCTCTTGTTTGTTTCCAGGTCGACGACTTTGACGATTGTGCCAAAGGGGAGGGTCTTATGTGCAGCGCTAATCCCATACATGTCGTAGATTTCTCCGCTCGACGTCTGTTTTCCATGAAATCCTGGTCCATACCAAGAAGCTATCCCTTCCTCATAGTAAGGGTTGCCCATTTGAAAGAAGATAACCAGGATGACCAAGCCTATACTGGTAAGGGCATAGAAAAACCATTCTTTCATAGCTTCAATTATAAGGGTAGAAAGATGTTTTTCGCAACTGGAGCAAATGGTGTATACATCATGTAGATATGCAAGCGCCAGGAGCCTATCTGGGCCATTTCCTGAGGGCATGCGCCGGAATTACTGATGTGATAAGGCTCTTAAGAGACTCTTTCCTAGCTTGACGTTCGATAGACCACCGGTTAAAATACATTAGCAGGCTAGACCTGTAAGTGCTAATATCAATGTAGAGGAGGAGATACCAGCATGAAAATTAGGCCATTAGGGAACAGAGTCCTGGCGAAGAGCATCAAGGAAGAGGAGCGCAAGACAGCAGGGGGGATTGTTCTCCCCGAGAGCGCGAAAAGCGACAAAGTCGTGCGCGCGAAAGTTATTGCTGTGGGATCAGACGAGAAGATCGAGGTAAAGAAGGGAGACGAGATCATCGTTTCCAGCTTTGCGGGAACAGAATTCAAACTCGATGAAGAAGATCTTCTGCTAGTCAAGGCTACTGATATACTCGCAGTCATCAACTAACAGGAAAACAGAAGGGGGTTAGTCAATGTCAAAAGAAGTCATATTTGAAGAGGAAGCCCGCGGAAAGATGAAGGCGGGAATCGATAAGCTGACCAAAGCGGTGAGGATTACACTTGGGCCGCGTGGTCGTAATGTGATTATCGATAAGAAGTTTGGGTCTCCTGATATCACTAACGATGGAGTGACCATCGCCCAGGAGCAAGAGTACAAAGACGAGTTTGAGAATATGGGAGCCCAACTCCTAAAAGAGGTTGCTTCCAAGACGAACGATATTGCGGGGGACGGTACCACTACTGCGACCATCCTTGCACACGCGATGATTGAAGAAGGGTTTAAGAATGTCGCTGCTGGTGCCAATCCTATGGAACTCAAACGAGGATTGGAGAAAGCGTCAGAGAGAGTTGTTGTATCACTGAAAGAGCAGAGTCGTGCTCTTAAAACTAAAGAAGAGACAGCACAGGTAGCAACAATTTCGGCTAATGACGAGGCAATTGGGAAGATCATTGCCGATGCCATGGAAGCGGTGGGAGAAGACGGCGTGATCACGGTAGAGGACTCAGATACGATTGAGACCTTTTATGAGGTCGTTGAAGGAATGCAGTTTGATCGTGAATACATCTCTCCTTATTTCGTAACGGATCCCAAGAAGATGGAAGCGTCTTTGGAGAAGCCCTATGTCCTGATAACCGATCAGGAATTGAAGAACGCGAGTGACCTTGTCTCTGTGCTCGAGAAAGTAGCTCAGACAGGGAAGCCACTTCTGGTTATTGCCAAGGATGTTACCGGAGAGGCATTGACAACCCTTGTACTGAACAAGCTAAAGGGAACACTAACGAGTTGCGCGGTAAAGGCTCCCGGGTTTGGAGATCGACGCAAAGCAATGCTCGAGGATCTTGCAGTTCTAACTGGTGGCACTGTGATTGCAGAGGACGCTGGGATGCAAATCAAGGATGCAACAGTTGACATGCTTGGTCAGGCTGGACACATAAGGATTGACAGCGATAACACTACCATTATTGATGGCAAAGGATCATCGGATGCTCTCAAGGGGCGGATTGAACAGATAGAGGCTCAAATGGCGACGACTGATTCTGACTACGACCGGGAGAAGTTGGAAGAGCGGAAAGCAAAACTTGCCGGCGGAGTAGCAGTGATCAAGGTTGGGGCTCCTACTGAGACAGAGCTTTCTGAGAAGAAACATCGAATGGAGGATGCTCTCGAGGCTACCAAGGCAGCCGTTGACGAGGGGATTCTTCCTGGAGGCGGCGTGGCGTTGGTAAATGCAATTACCTTACTTGATTCGCTCAAGCTGGATGGTGATGAAGCAGTTGGAGTGAACATTCTCCGCCGTTCTCTGGAAGCGCCGTTGCGGCAGCTAGTTGCCAATGCCGGGTTAGAGGGAGCGATTGTCGTAGAACGGGTTAAACATGAGAAGCCGGGAGTTGGCCTCGATGTTCTCACCGAGAGCTACCGCGACATGTTTGACGCAGGGATTGTTGATCCGACTAAGGTTACCCGCTCAGCGCTGCAAAATGCTGTATCTATTGCGGGAATGCTTCTTACCACCGGTGCTTTAGTTGCAGAAATCAAAGAAAAGGAACAATTTCCGGCCATGCCGCCGCCACCAGGGGCTGGGGGAATGGGAGGTATGCCCTACTAGAACAACCTGACCCTAAGACTTGTCCTTCCCCCTTTGTGTGAGTATGATCGCACGAAGGGGGTTTTTTTGAAGCACACATCGAGACTAGGCCTAGCACTAGGTGGGGGTGGCGCGCGTGGCTTTGCTCACTTGGGGGTTCTTATTGCCTTAGAGGAAAACCAGATCCCTGTGAGTGTAATTACTGGGACAAGCATAGGGGCAGTGATCGGAGCGGCGAAAGCCCTTGAGATGGACCTAAAGAAGCTAGAGCGGCTTCTTTCTTGTCTTGACCTAAATGAGCTGCTACAGGTCTCTAGTAGTACCACGCGAGAGATACAGCGAGTGATAGGCCGTGGAATGGTAGAATACGTACGAGGGACAAACCTACGAGAGGAAAAAACTACTCCGGAGAGGCTTGCTCGCATACGGGAACTGTTCTCCCTTTTAACTGCCAACAAGAGTTTTTCTGATATCACTATTCCCTTTGCCGCTGTTGCGGCGGATTTGGAGACTGGACAAAGGGTGGTACTAAAGCAGGGGAAGCTTAGTCAAGCGGCTGCTGCGAGTGCAGCCATTCCGGGAGTGTTTCACCCGGTTCGTTACAGGAAACGCTTTCTGATCGATGGAGGCGTAATTGACAAGATCCCAGCTAGCCTGGCGATTGAAATGGGTGCCGAGAGTGTACTTGCGATCGATACTGGAGCTCCATTGGCCTCCTCGATTAACACTAGTTTTGACATCTTCTTGCAGACATATGGGATTACTTCTCGGGAGTTGACCAGCTTACAACTCGCTGCAGTGCGAAAACAGGTTAGCGGCCGCTTTCTTCTTCTTAAGCCGGACGTCAGCTGGATCAAGCTTCTTGATTTCGAGCAGTCCTCTGCAGCAATTCAGGCTGGAAAGGAGGTGGCAATCGCTCATATCTCTGAGATTAAGGAATTGTGCGTAGCGCGTGGTCGTTTCAGTGGTGTTAATTGATATAGCAGAAGCGCAAATCTACCATCTCTTGATCTGTAGATATTGCGCGCGCTAAGGATGTTTATGCCTGCAGGGAAAGCAACGAAATCTGTCGAGACCAAATCTTGAGACTGCCGTGGCTGAATCCCCGGACGCAATCGTTACAGAAGAAGAGGCGCTAGTAGACAGATCCGACAATTTGTGCTTTGGAAGTTGAGTATGTTGAACCAGGACGGCCGGCCCGCGGGTCTCAGATCTTGGAACCCTCATAACGAGGAAGCGCTTTAGTGGACGGCCGCCCTTGCGTTGTAAGACAAGCAAGCTCTAGTGGAGAGAGTTACCGGTAGCTAGCCAGGTGGGTTTGCCTCAGCATCAAGAGCTGCCGCGTTCTTTGCCCCAGGGGTTCCGTTTATTTTGTTGCCCATAGCATCACTCCCGCAGGCAGTGATTCCGTCGTTAGTTCGCCAATTTGACAAACTATCCGCTTTGGTTGGGTCAACCCGCTCCATAGAAGCGTAAATGGGCTCGTGTTGTGAAGCGTTGCCAGCAATCCATTCTTCCTGGAAGGCATTTGCCGTATCTACTTCCTCACCATCCTGATCGAGCAGGTAGAGAGTGGCGCCACTATTGGGTAAGCTTCCCTTGTATATCAGATCTGCTGGAATGTCCAATATTGTCTCATCGTCAGTTCGTTCAAGTAGAAAGAAACCGTGAGCAGCTATTGTAGTACGGCGAGTCTCTACCGTCGCTTCTCCCACAGTATCGAAGCGGATCACCCACTTGTCAGAGGTAAGTGTCCACCCGCTAAGGTCTACCGGTTCCTCTGATGGGTTGTACAGTTCTATCCATTCATCAGAAGAACTTGCTTCTGTTCCTGCCCATGCTATTTCATTTATGACAACCGTTTGTGACAGCGCAACTGACGTTGTCACAACAACAAGGCTAGCCACTGTAATCAGTATGGCTACTAGATTCTTCGTACACATCCTATCCTCCTTTGTACACTGTTATCGGTGGTTCACTGTGCTTGTCTCATCGTATAAGTGATGATACTCTAACAGGTGTGTAATGTCAACTATTCTAAGAGCAAGTAAGCGTTGGATTAGTAGGAGATGGAAAGGCCTTTTATGGGAATTATCTGAATCGATTCAGGCTCTACGCGCCGCACGCGATTTGGCGAAGCAGTTATACTCTGTAACGACGCATTGCCATGCTCGCCGCAACACCTTACACTATTGCGTAAACAGGAATAGAGAGGGATACTCAAACAAGATATCTTACCGGGCTATTGAGGAGACATGAATACATTATTAGTCTTTGGGATCTTGATTGTTGTTGGCTTTGTCTTTGGCGAACTAGCTAACAAGCTTCGACTCCCGCGGGTGACGGGGTACATCATTGCTGGGATTTTCTTGAACCCCGAGGTGTCACATCTTATCCCAGTGGAGTTTGTGCAGTCGACGAGCACGGTAACGAATTTCGCCCTTGCCATCATGACATTTGAAGTAGGAGGTACGTTAGCCTTAGAGCCCTTACGAGAGCTCGGAAAAGGAATTGCGTTTATGGCATTGGGCGAGGCTGAACTGGCCACGCTATTCGTTGTAATCGGTACGCTAGTCACCCTGCCATTCTTGATTCACATTGAGGGAGGGAGCTTCATTGCCACATACCTTCCATTAGCGCTTCTATTGGGAGCACTCGCCTCGCCAACTGACCCATCGGCTACCCTTGCGGTTATTCACCAGTACAGGGCAAAGGGCCCCGTATCGTTCAGTATTATGGGAGTTGCCGCGGTGGATGACGCGCTTGGTGTGATCAACTTCAGTCTTGCCGCGGCGCTAGCAGCAATCTTCGCCGGTAATGCGGCTCTTCGCGCATCAGCATTTATTGCACCGTTAATAGGCATCGTTGGGGCAGTTGTACTTGGAGTGTTCTGCGGTATGATTTACTATGCGACTTCTCGCTTCTTACGGGAAGAATCAGAAGGACTCTCTATTGTTGCAATAATCGCCGTTCTCTCTTCATGCTACGGGGCCGCTACTTTACTTGGATTAGACCAGCTCCTGGCGACGATGACAGTAGGAGTTACTGTTGTCAACCTGGGGCGCTCGCGAGATCGAATCTTCAAGGCTACAGAGAACTACATTGAACCTCTTGTATTTGTGCTTTTCTTTGCTATTAGTGGAATGCTACTTGATTTCCAGATGTTGCTTAAGTTTCTCCCTTTGGTTCTGTTATTTATCCTCTTTCGCTCATTGGGGAAGTTTGCTGGCGCCTATGCCGGCGCTACGCTTGCGCGCTCTCCCCAGAAAGTGCGTCGCTATACTTGTCTGGGGTTAATCCCGCAGGGAGGGATTGTCATCGGGCTTGCCCTTATTGCACGGCAGATTCCAGGACTGGCTTCGGTAAGTAACATCCTGCTGAGTGTGATTATCGGCGCAACGGTTATTCACGAACTGATTGGCCCACTCACGTCGAGAATCGCTTTGCAGAAGGCGGGTGAGATCCCGGGAGAAGCCAGGAGAAAGGAGACACGATGAAGCGTGTTGCTAAGCAGTATGGGCTGTGGAAAAGCTCGATTACTCCATATGTCCTTTCCCAGGGGATTCGAATAGCTGATCTTGGTTGGGACTCAGATGGGGAGACGCTTGTCTGGCTTGAGGAGCGGGCTGGGCATGGAGTGCTTGTGGCGAAGCATCGAAAGAAGACGGCGCATGATCTGACCTGTGAGTTGTCGGTACGCGCGCGAGTGGGTTATGGTGGTGGTGATTTTACTGTCTCGCACGGGGTGATCTACTTCGTCGCTGACGGACGTATCTATCGCCAGTCCCTTTCAGCGGGAGCGGCACAATCTGTTACTCCGGCATATGGTCAAGCTGCCTCACCATGTATTTCGCCAGATGGACGGTGGATGTTGTATGTGCACAGTGATGGACTAGAGGATGTACTTGCCATTATTGATGTTGAAGGGAAGCTCTGGCCGCAGAAACTCGTTGCCGGAGATGACTTCTACATGCAGCCATGCTGGCATCCCTCTGGTGAGAAGATTGCATGGATTTCATGGAGGCATCCACAAATGCCCTGGGAAGGAACAACCGCCCATCTTGCTAAACTGGGTATGGGAAAAGAAGGACTTCCTAGCGTGGAGGAAACAAGGATAATTGCGGGAGGAGAGAGTACTTGTATCTTTCAACCCGAGTTTTCTCCTGATGGTCGCTACCTTGCATACATCTCTGATGAGCGTGGTTTTGGCAGTCTGTATTTGTATGACTTGTCCACGAACACACACCGCCAACTGACTAGTGGTAACGAAGAGCTTGCAATGCCTGCTTGGATACAAGGGATGCGAACCTATGGATTTAGCTATACATCTCGTGAGATTATCTGCAGGGTCAGTTCGGGGGGGATCAATCGATTGGAGCGAGTCGATATTGAAACAGGGACAGCAGAACAACTTGAACAGTTCTCTGATTACACTCTGCTTAGCCAGCTTGTTCCTTCCCCGACGGAAAACGCTGTCGCCGTAATCGCGCAATCTGCCGTGACTCCGGCTCGTGTAGTCACGTGTACGTTTACTGTCCAGGAACAACCACGTATTCATCGGTATTCCACGGCAGCCGCTATCCCGGATGGTGAGTTATCCACACCAGAAGTTGTTAGCTGGCCTGCCCAGGATGGAGGAGAAGTCCACGGTTTCTACTATCAACCGCGCAATGAAGCTTTCGTGGGAATTGGTCTTCCCCCAGTGGTTATCATGGTGCATGGCGGGCCAAGCTCACAGTATACAGCGGGATATCATGGCGGCACACAGTTTTTTTCATCTCGTGGGTACGGCGTTCTTGAAGTGAACTATCGCGGGAGTACTGGCTATGGAAGAAGCTATCGGGAAGAACTGAATGGGAAGTGGGGAATCATTGATGTAGAAGATGTAGTCTCTGGGGCAGCATTTCTGGCTGAGACCGGTCGTGCCGATAGTGGCAGATTGGCGATCATGGGCGGAAGTGCTGGAGGGTATACGGTCCTCCGTGTTCTTACTGAGCACCCAGGAAGGTTTAAAGCAGCTGTTTGCTTGTACGGGGTTTGTGATCTGTTTACCCTTGCCCAGGATACCCATAAATTCGAGGCTCATTACCTCGATTCGTTGCTTGGTCCTCTCCCCGAGGCGAGTGAAGTTTATCGTGTTCGTTCTCCAATATTCTCTGCGCAGAAGATTATTGATCCGATTGCTATTTTCCAGGGAGAGGAGGACAAGGTTGTCCCCAAAGACCAGTCAGAAAGGCTGGTTGCCTCTCTTAAGAATCGTGGCGTTCCCTATGAGTATTACCTCTATGCTGGGGAGGGGCACGGATTCCGGAAATCGGAGACGACCGAGAGTCTGTATAGAAGAATAGAGCAGTTTTTAATCAAACATCTGCTTTTTGCTTAGATATAAGCATACTGGTATCATTGATAACAGGTGATTGTTGTCTAGCATGGTCAAGCTTTGTCTTTTGAATGAGTGGTCATGTGTTGGTCGCGCAAGGTGAATGAGTTATGGCTTCTCGGCATCCTCACTATCTCGGTCATCGAGAAAGGCTTCGTGAAAGGTTCCTTAGAGTAGGTCTTGCCGGATTTGCCGATCATGAAGTTGTTGAGCTGCTTCTCACGCTGGCGATTCCAAGAAGGGATGTAAAGGGACCGGCAAAAGAACTTCTTCGAAGGTTTGGGAATCTCCGAGGAGTACTTGATGCTCCTGTCGATGAACTTCGTGAGACGCGGGGGATTGGTGAAGTTGCCCCTGTCGCGCTACGAATCATCCGTGAGGTGGCAAGTCTCTATCTCCAACAGAAAGGAGAGGGCAGCCAGCCGATGTCTGCCCCAGGGGTGTTACATGATTTCTGGCGAGTGCGTCTTGGTGGTTTACGAAACGAGGTCTTCGAGGTAGCCTATCTGGATACAGGCGCTCGCCTGTTACGAGATGGGATTGAAAGGCTGGCGCAAGGAACGATTGACCGAGCGGCCGTCTATCCGCGTAGGGTAATGGAAGCGGCTCTTTATCGGGGCGCAGCAGCTCTCGTCTTCGCGCACAACCATCCAAATGGCGATGTGAGACCATCTGTACAGGACAAAGTGATTACGAAGGCGTTGATTCTTGCCGCGATGACTCTTAACATCGAAGTCATTGACCACCTCATAGTTTGTTCAAGTGAAGTGTTTAGCTTTCGTAGCGAAGGCCTGCTATGACAGCACTGCATACCCTATCCTGTAAGGCTTCTTATTGCTCGACGATTCAGAGAAACAGATCACTCCCAGGCGACTCTCGCTCGGGCTACGACCATCTTTCTCTTGGCTTCGCAATGCTTAGGATTGTAAGTGAGTGTGAGCTTGGGCCACACGCTTGAAACAGTAAGGATGGTGGTTGCCCGGCTAGTAGAGCTACAGTTTGTAGATCTGGCTGTACTTGTCGGTGATATACCGCGTAAAGTAGGAGGGGTTCAATCTTTCTCCTGTGACGCGTTGAAGGAGGTCTTGTGGTTCGTATATCTTACCGAAACGG
>JAUVYF010000024.1 GCA_030603215.1 Candidatus Bipolaricaulota bacterium | reverse complement strand
ATGGTGCGGATCAACGGCGTGATCACACTCTCTAAGTACGAGTTCTTCGCCCCTTTCACCACACCGATATGAAAGTCGATGTTCGCGTGTAGATAGGCATCATCGTTTCTTTCTTCCGTCGCTTGTTTAATTGATGCGAGCGCTTCCTGCATCGCGTATAAGTCCCCCTTATCCGCTCTCTCGGCTGCAATCGCTGCCACGGTGGTCTCAAGAATGCGCCGCGCGTCGAGGACCTCGAAGGGGCTTTCGCTCATCTCCAGGATCGTCAGGGCTTGGACACGGGTAGATGCCGGATCGGTGCTCCGCACGTATGTCCCATCCCCAACCCGACTCTCCAGGAGTCCAGCCATCTCTAAAGCACACAGGGCTTCTCGCACTGATGGACGGCTGACTCCCATCTGTTCAGCGATCGCCCGCTCGGAAGGTAGTCGCTCTCCGGGTTTGTAGGTGCTATCTTGGATGGAAGTGATGATCTGCCCGGCTATCTGTACGTTGCGTTTCTTGCTCTCTAGTTTCTTGAACATTACTACCTCCGTGCACCCCCACAAAATTGGCCAGTCAACCAGGCCTTCTAACCATTAAGCACTATACTTCTTCTTCTAACCCAATGTCAAGTGATTGAATATTGGCACTTGGGGACCCCGTGGTAGGAAGCTTTCGTGTACATTTTTGATGCGCGTCAACGGCCACTTGACATAACTTGGGTATGGAGGTATACTTCCTTTTGATCTGCTGGTCATTGAAAAGTGAATAGCGTGGTAACGCGTTATTTTCTCTCTTTTTGTCTGAGAAATAACACTATCACCGAAGTATTAAAGAGCAAAAGTAAAAAGTTTAAAATTAGAGAGTTTGATCCCAGCTCAGGATGAACGCTAGCGGTGTGCCTAACACATGCAAGTCGTGCGATCGAGCCAGACCAATCACCCTTCGGGGTGTGAAGACTGGTGACGGAGCGGCGGACTGGTGAGTAACACGTGGCTAACCTACCTTCTTGACGGGGATAACTATTCGAAAGAATAGCTAATACCCGATATTGCTGAAGATCGATGGATCTTCAGCCAAAGGCGGCCTAGTCGTCACAAGAGGATGGGGCTGCGCCCTATTAGCTTGTTGGTAAGGTAATGGCTTACCAAGGCAATGATGGGTAGCTGGTCTGAGAGGATGATCAGCCACATTGGGACTGAGATACGGCCCAGACTCCTACGGGAGGCAGCAGTGGGGAATATTTCACAATGGGCGAAAGCCTGATGGAGCAACACCGCGTGGGGGATGAATGCCTTCGGGTTGTAAACCCCTTTTCTGGGGGAAGAATAAGGTCGGGAGGGAATGCCCGTCCGATGACGGTACTCCAGGAATAAGGATCGGCTAACTTCGTGCCAGCAGCCGCGGTAAGACGAAGGATCCGAGTGTTATCCGGAATTACTGGGCGTAAAGGGCGTCTAGGCGGCCAAGTAAGTCACCCGTGAAAGTCCGCGGCTTAACCGCGGAATGTCGGGTGAAACTGCTTGACTTGGGTTCAGGAGAGGAGGGTGGAACTCACAGAGTAGCGGTGGAATGCGTAGATACTGTGAGGTACCCCGATGGCGAAGGCAACCCTCTGGCCTGCTACCGACGCTGAAGCGCGAAAGCGTGGGGAGCAAAGGGGATTAGATACCCCCGTAGTCCACGCCGCAAACGATGTTCACTTGGTGTCGGTCGCTGATACAGATCGGTGCCGGAGCTAACGTGTTAAGTGAACCGCCTGGGGAGTACGGCCGCAAGGCTAAAACTCAAGAGAATTGACGGGGGCCCGCACAAGCGGTGGAGCACGTGGTTCAATTCGATGATAAACGAATAACCTCACCTGGGTTTGACATGCTAGTAGTAGGAACCAGAAACGGGGACGACTTTCCCTTTCGAGGGAAGGAGCTAGCACAGGTGATGCATGGCTGTCGTCAGCTCGTGTCGTGGGACGTAGGGTTAAGTCCCGAAACGAGCGCAACCCCTGTCGTCAGTTGCCAGCGGGTAATGCCGGGGACTCTGACGAGACTGCTGGTGAATAGCCGGAGGAAGGAGGGGACGACGTCAAGTCATCATGTCCCTTATGCCCAGGGCTACACACATGCTACAATGGGAGGTACAATGGGTTGCGAAACCGTAAGGTGGAGCCAATCTCAAAAAGCCTTCCTCAGTTCGGATTGAGGTCTGTAACTCGACCTCATGAAGCTGGAATCGCTAGTAATCGCAGGTCAGCTATACTGCGGTGAATATGTACTCGGGCCTTGTACACACCGCCCGTCACACCAATCGAGTGGGGGGTACCTGAAGTCGTTCTTCTGAGAGCGCCTAGGGTAACCTTCGTAAGAGGGGTGAAGTCGTAACAAGGTAGCCGTAGGAGAACCTGCGGCTGGATCACCTCCTTTTTAGGGAGTAACAGACCAGCACCGGTGATGTCGCCACGCTATTCCTTTCTATATCGATTTCTCAATTTTGTTCTTGTCAGTAGTTTATGTGACTTGTGTTACCTAATTTAGATAACAACCATACCAAATAAACTCTTCTTCTTCCTTCTTGTTGGTTCAATTCTTGGTTAACGTGTAGTCAATACAAATGCGGAGGGGGAAACATGCCCAATAGCATCAGGAAGACAGTTGATTTCGCTAGACTGCTGGCTCATAAGGGAAGAGTAGCTACATTTGAACGTGGGGAGACAGTCTTTCAAGCGGCTTCCCCCAGTGATACAGTGTATATAGTTAAGAAAGGGCTGGTGAAGTTAGCCTACCTTGACGAAAGCGGGAGGAAATTCACTTCCACTATTGTTGATGTCGGTGGCATATTCGGCGAGATGTGCCTTGTTGGAGAAAAGTATCACCGCCATCTGGCAATTGTGGTTGAGGAAGCAGTACTTAGCTGTTTGAGTCGAGCGACGTGTCTCGGGGCACTCGAGACCGATCTGCCATTTCTTCAGGCAATGCTTAGTCATCTTGCTTGTCGTCTTGAGGAGTGCGAAGATACGCTGGAAGATCTCGCATTTAGGGATATTCAGGCTCGACTTTCTCGGCGTTTGCTGAAGCTTTCAACTCAATACGGGGTCAAAACAAAGCACGGAACCGTGATAAAGCTCCAACTTACGCACAAGGAGCTTGCCGATATGATCGGTTCAGCTCGTGAAAATACAACGCTTGCCCTTAACCGCTTTCAACGAGAAGGTATTCTCGACAAGAGCCGCTTCCGAATCGTCATTAAGGACGAGGAAGAGCTGCGCGAGAAGTGCGGTATAGTGGCGAACTGAGCCAATAGCGGTGATCTCGGACGGACGGAGAGTCTTATCGTCTCTCCTATCCGTTGATAGTAGCCATTCTGAGAGTGCCAGCCATAACCCGGCAACTGCCAGGCCAAGCGCAAGAAGCACCAGATTCTTATTTCTCTAGCAAGACTCTCTCCAGCGCCATTTACCCCTCCTTTGCGTGATGATGTCTCATCATAGGCTCACCTCAATTCAATCACCCTCTTCCCACGTGATGCAAGCGTAATAGATTTCGTCCTGGACGGCCCCGCTCATAGCACCCTCCTTCTAGAGTTTTGACTTCATCGGGTTGGTTCATACTTAGGCGCTCTTCCAAATTCACTCTTGTAATCGGGATCGTTGAGATACGGACAACTATCACCGCAGTATTTCGAAAGACCGCACTTAACTGTGAGGCGTCCATCATTCCATTCAGTGACGAATGCATTGACATGTCTTGTCGAACAATGAACACGGCGAGTTTTGAGAATTTCAGTCATTCTTGCAGCTCTCCTCAAGAAGCGAGCTTAGCTTCAATTTACGCTGATCTCTTTTCCTGGCAACTCTTTCGAACACTCTTGGGATATCGGCCATCAATGATCTCGATTTCTCAGCCGCAGCCAGGTAAAACTCCTGAATTTCGCCTTCTATTCCCATGGCTCTCTTTAACACATCCGAATAACTTTCATCGGGAATTGACTCAGCCTTGATCGGATAGTCATCGCTGTTTAGGCCTTCGAACGAAAAACCTGCCTCCAGTGCGTCGCTGATAACTTCATAATAGGTCCTTTCCACCAATATTCTGTTCCTCTTGTTCTCCTCTGACAAGAGCAGAAAAGCTTCCGCAGCTTGAGGATATATCTGGGCTGCATTCACATAGAATGCTGCGGAGTCGCTTTCAAGGTTCTTTGCAAAACTGATTACTGCGGAAGCAGTTTGAAGTTCCACTACAGCCACCTCTGAATAACAACTTTGCTTTCCGTAAAGAAACGAACAGCTTCCTGACCTTGCTGATGCAATATACCGAAAAACGAATCCTTTACCCCGCTAAATGGAAAGAAAGCCATGGGTGCCACTATTCCAACATTTATGCCAACATTACCGCTTTCTACCCTGTATTGATATTCTCGAGCAATCTTACCACTTGAAGTAAAGATAGCATTTCCATTGCCATAACGGCTGGCGTTTGTCATTCCTATTGCCTGATCAAGATTCTCAGCTCTCATAACACTCATCACAGGCCCAAAAATCTCTTCTCTAGCTATTCTCATATCCGGTGTAACATCCTCAAGAATGGTTGGATTGAGAAAACACTTATCTGGGTAGTCGCCCATTAGGCTTGTTGGCTTTCTACCATCAAGCCTAATCCTTGCTCCTTCACTTAATGCATGTTCTATCTCTCTTATTACGCTCTCTTTTTTCTTTGCATCACGCATAGGTCCCATTTGAGTTGCTTCATCAAGTCCATATCCAATCCTTATTCTAGAGGTTGTCTCGACAACTCGACCTAGAAACTCATGATAGAACTTATCATTGCCAACAATAACAAGATTCTCACCTGCCAAACATCTCTGCCCCGTATTTCCAAAAAACGAAGTCATGAGAGCTGGTATGGTTCTTTCCATATTGCAATCAGGCATTATTGTCATGAAGTTCTTGGCACCGCATTGAGCGGAAACTCTCTTTCCCGTCTCGCCGCATCTTCTGTAGATAACATCTCTCCCTGTCGCAGTAGATCCCACAAAGGTTATCCCCTTGATGCCCGGATCCTCCAACATACTGTTTACGACCGTTCTTCCTCCATTAACTACGTTGAATACTCCTGGCGGAAAACCAGCTTCATCCATCAGCTCAGCGATCTTTCTTGTGCTAAGAGGAACCTCACTTGAAGGCTTAAGAACAACGGTATTTCCAGTGGCTAAGGCATATGGCACTGTCCACAGAGGGATCATGAAAGGGAAATTGTAAGGAGCTATTACGCCAAAAACTCCCAAGGGTTGTCGTATGAGATACTCATCTATCCCTGATGCGATATCTTCTAAGTTGTACCCCATCATTAACGAAGGAATACCTGTAGCCACTTCCACATTCTCAATCCCTCGTCTTGTTTCTCCTCTAGATTCATCTATCGTCTTCCCATGTTCCTGTGTCTGGATTCTACTGCACTCCTCAAAATGCTCCTCCAATAGTTCTTTCAATCTAAAAAGACATCTCACCCTAGCTAGCGGGGGTGTGGTTCTCCAGTCAGGAAAAGCTTGTTTGGCCGCACTGACTGCAGCATCTATCTCTTGCTTTGTTGAAATTGGAACCCTTGCAATTATCTCACACTTGGCAGGGTTCACAACATCCTTGAACTCACCCTTAGATGGGACCCATTCGCCATTGATGTAGTTCTTAACTTCTACTATCTCCTTTATTGGCTCTTGCAGGACTGCCATATCGTATACACTCCTCATGTTTATGTTGGCGACTCTCTTAGGCGGAGGCCTCAACCGCTTCCCTAAAATCCTTCTAGCCAGCTACTCCAGAGTATGTATCAGTGCTCTACTTCTCTGTCTGCTATCTTCAACACATCATCAAGGATGCTGACCGCTTGATCCACTTCCTCTTTGGTGATGATTAGCGGAGGTGCGACGGTGAAGTGGTCGTACCAATTGTGGATATATATTCCACAAGCTAGTGCCTCGCTTGCGATCTTATCCGTCATGGTCTGCCCACCAGCAAATTTATCAGCTTTTGTATTAAAAGGTTCCCTCGTTTTTCTACTCTTGACAATCTCGACAGCCCAAAAATGCCCAATTCCCCTTACATCGCCGATGCATACATGCCGATGCATCAGTTCGTGAAGTCTCTTTTCTATATGCTTGCTCACTCTCTGCGGGAGTCCTGTTGCTGTAAGCTTCTTGTATTCTTCTATGGCCGCTGGGATGGCTGCCAAGACGAGCGGATGCATCGAATAGGTGTGTCCATGACACATGATCTCGTCCTCGAAGAAATCCGCGATCTCTTTGGTCGTTGCGGTAATCCCAGTGGGAACATATGCCCCTGTGCATCCCTTTGCCGTGGTTAAGATATCTGGCTTAACGGCCCAGTTGTCCAAAGCCCATGCTGGTCCCGTGCGATACCAACCGCTCATCACTTCATCTGCAACGAGCAACACCCCATTCTCATCACAGATTGTCCTTAACCGAGGATAATATTCCGGAGGTGGAACTATTTTGCCATTCGTCCCGACTACAGGCTCGACAAAGACCGCAGCCACATTCCCTTCTTCTTTGATCATGTAGTCTATATATTCAACGCACTGTATACCGCAATTGGGGTATTCTAATTTTAGGGGACATCTGTAGCAATGGGGATCTGGAGCAAAGACTATACCAGGTACTGTGCACCTTGCCCTCTCTGCATACCAACGTCTGGGATCTCCCGTCAGGGAGACGCCCACGGCTGTAGCACCATGATATGAACGGTAACGCGAGATTATCTTATACTTGGGTGCCATATACTGCCTGAGCATCTTTACTGCGGCCTCGTTTGCCTCAGTCCCAGAGGTGGAGAAGAAGAACCTATTCAAACCTTCAGGCATCACATCGAGTAAAGCCTCAACCGCGCTTGCTTTCGCTTCACACGCAAATCCAGGACCAATATATGGCAATTTCCTCGCCTGCGCGATTATGGCATTGATTATTGCCTTGTTACCATGACCAAGGTTCGAGCACATCAACTGGGATGAGAAATCAAGGTAGGGTTTATCCTTATCGTCATAGAAATAGACACCTTTGGCGCTTGTGATAAATAGCGGTTTTTTCCATCCTTTCCGTGCTCTCCAAGTGCCGTAGATGTGATCCGCTACCAGTCTTGCCCTTTCTTCCGATTCAATCATGTCGATCAACTCCTATCAATATTCTCCAATCCGTTGAATGATGCCATGCTCAACTTTTCAAACCACGTTCTAGCCCAAATCGTGGCAAGGCTCTGCCCCACTGTCCCGGAAGCAATAATGCATTGTTGATATTCTATTCTCAATCGGACCAATATTACAGTTGATCCACTCCTTCCACTTGCATACCTATGCACAATAAAACAACAACTGTCTTCTCTCCATTCCTCCCTATCCATAAGCGTTGACTATGATACAACGCCTAAGAACACCCATTACGCCATTTTCGATGCAAGCTTGCGTTTGAATCCACCTTGGTTCGGAAATTAACCGGTGATTCGTAATGTGAGGCCTGTCTTGACACGTAGAAGCAGAGGCTATATATTCTGCAATAGATTGAGACGATCAAGTATAAAACAAAAGGGAGGACAACATGGCGCTTGATACAATTGAGACGATCATGAACAGACGAAGTATTCGCCACTACAAGCCAGGCGAGATACCAAGAGAGGACCTGTGCGTAATCCTGGAGGCGGGACGGCAGGCGCCTTCTGCGAAGAACCTCCAGTCGTGGCACTTTGTAGTCGTTAACGATCCCCAGGTGAAGCGAGAAGTGGCGGCTGCGTGTCTTGGACAGCACTGGATGGCCGAGGCATCCGTTATCATTGCCGCGATAGATATCCCGACAAAGCATGAGAGATGGCTTAAGGTAAACACAACTATCGCCATGCAGAACATGATTCTAGCCGCGCACAGCCTGGGGTATGGTACTTGCTGGATCGGAGCGTTCGACGAAAATGCGGTTAGCCAGCTGTTACACGTTCCGGAAGATAACCAGGTCATATCCCTGACACCGATTGGATTACCCGCAACTCAACCAGACGCACGCGCTCGCAAGGATCTTGTTGAGATCTTCTCCCTAAATACATATGAGACGCCGCTAGACATTCTTTCCTAGGAAGAGAGTGCGTGGTAGGCGCTTGGCGCCAATAGGTAAACTACCGCAACAACTCTACGCGGTGGCTAAGATTGCCAATAGCCATCTTGTCTAGCTCGAAGCAACAAGGGAGGAACCCGTGACTAGTAACCCCGTGCTTGAAGCGATGCTCCGCCGGAAGTCGATCCGCCATTACACGACCGAAATGCCCACTGATGACGTACTGACCGCAATCGTTCGTGCGGGTCAACAGGCTCCATTTGCTGCTCAGCTAGGTAGCCTGCTCCTGTCGCGCAAGCAGGAAAACAACCCCTTTGGCGCTCCGCTGCTGTTCACGATTTGCGCGGACATCCACCGCATGGAGTGTATTATGCAAGCGCGCAACTGGAAGCTAGTGACAAACGATCTCTCCCTTCTCCTCTTTGCAATGCAAGATGCCGCCTACATGGCACAGAACATCGTGATCGCGGCGGAGAGTTTGGGGTTGGGAAGTTGCTTCTTAGGGAATGCACCCTATCGCGCGGAAGAAATCGCCAACGAATATAGTCTGCCACAACGAGTCTTCCCTATAGTTCAACTGACTGTAGGCTACCCGGATGAGAACCCACCAGCGCGGCCGCGTTACCCGATTGCCTTCACTCTGTTCGAGGACACCTACCCCGAATTGAGCGAAGAGCGTGTTAATGAAGCGATGAGTGTGATGGACAACGGATACCTTGCCCAACAATACTATGCCCGAGCAAACTACAAGATACCCCTGCAAGGGGAACGAGAAGAGACGTTCACCTTTGAGAACTATGGGTGGACCGAACACATGTGCCGCAAGTGGGGCCAGTGGTTCTCGTCACCAGACGACCTGCTTGTGCAGTTTGAGAAGCGCGGATTCTGTGTCACGAAAACCTAGCCCTGTCTCCTTCACTGTACTCCCAGACTCGAACGACTCGGTAGATCTTCTCGTGTCATGATATCTTGTTATGTACGTCTTCGAAGAGCGCCTTGGGCGTCCGTCGGATGTCCCGCGAGACGTTTCGCTGTTTGAATACCCCTACTACATGTACCCGAACTGCACCGCGATGATCATCCCTATCCCCAACAGCAGCATGACAATCCCAGAGATCAGATGGAGCTTCCCTAGACGGGCTGATCGCCATCGCTCGGCTCTTGCCGTTGTCGTGAACCGGAAATGGACTGCACCCGTAATCACAAGGAGCGGGAGAACGAAGATAAAGTTGTATAGCAAGAGGTATATGATCCCCTGCGACCGGCTAGTTGTCTTCGAAAGGAGGGCCAAGATTGCGATGTAGGGCCCCGACGAGCAAGGCAGTAAGAACAACGAATCCAAGGCGCCGACAGCAAACGCGCCCGGCACCGAGACGACCGACGCCGTGATTCGCTTCATGGTTGGGCGCCAACGCTTCGGTACTTCGATCGTGAACCACTTGCCGTACGCGAAGAAATCCTTTGTGTTCCACAGCCCGAGAAGGATCGCCAAGCAAGACACCGCCAGGATAAACGGCCGCTGGACCCCCGCGGCCTGAATGGCCGAGAAGATCCCGATTCCCATCAGGAAATACGAGAGGTAAATCGCGCCAGTGAACGCGAGACCAGCTTGCAGCACCTTGCCTTTTCGACCCGCCACCAGAAGCGTGCCCAACAGCAGGACGAGCACGGCAAACGTACAAGGGTTAAGGGAGTCCGCCAGAGCAGCAACGATGACAGCAGGAACTGTCAGCGTTCTCGCCAGGCCGCTTCCTTGATTCTCGCCCGCCCGTTCCAACGGAGATACAACCTGGGACTCGATTGCGCGTTCGATCGCTTCTTGTAGCGCTAATTCCTCCACGCGTCCGCTTACCGCGTACGGCTCATCCCGCAGACCGTAGTATGTTCCGCTCACCGCAGCAACGTCACCGATGAACAGAATGGGGACCGATCCGAGTTCAGCTCCGTACGCGACAAGCAGCCGATCGAGGAGGTCTTGAGCGTCGGAGTCGTGGATGTCGTAGCGCAGAATGTTCAAGGAAGGGTAGTTCGGCGACACGCGCTCTAGGAACTCATCCAGCCGTCCACACTGTGGACAGGCTTGTTCAGAGAAGAGGACAAGATCTGTTCCCCATGCGGAGAAAGCCCAAACAAACAGAACTAAACCCAGAACGAGACTGTACCGCACTGCTGCTCTTTGACTGTTCAACGTGCTCCTATGATATCATCTTTGCTACCAACTTCTATACCCTGGTCTAATTTGTGCTTCGCTTACGAGACATCACGCGATGAGCTGCTACTTCGGACAGCACTGGATGTTCTCGGTGATGAGCTTTTGCACGTCACCGAGTGCATCGTGCGTCCAGCAATCGTCGCCGCCGGCACTCTCACGGAAGGTAAGCGCCATAATGCAAGCAAGTTCTTTGAGAGTCGCTCCCGCTTCCATTGCTCCCTTGAAGTGTTTCAATAGGCAAGGCCTCGATCGGTTCTTGATCGATAGAGCGAAGCAGATGAACTGGTACGTTTTCTCGTCGATGGAGCGCTTGTCTCGGTAGATCTCATCGATCTCGTCGAACTTCTCACAAAACTCCGGAAACCACTCAGCTAACAGTCTCACCCGGACCTCCTCCGATGCTGTTGGGCCGCCACTAGGCGAGCCACTCCTTAATATCTTCTACGGTCGGAATCCTTCCTACTACCTTGATTTCGCCGTCAATCGACAACGCGGGCGTCATCATCACGCCTCGCGACGCAATCTCGTTGAGATCCTCCACCTTGACGATGTCAGCCTGGATCCCCGCTTCGGTGATGGCCTTCTCCGCGTTCGCCATCGTCGCACTGCACTTCGGGCACCCTGTGCCCAAGATCTCGATCTTCATCATTTCTCCTTTGGCCTGTTAAATGGCCAGGTAAATTAGATATCCGCCGCCACAGATCACGAGAATGCCGCACACTCGCTTGACCCACGTGATCGCTTGGCTCGCTTCATTCCAATTAAGGTAACGCTGAACCGCTCCAATCGATGCCCCCGCCACCGCGATAACCGCGCAATGCCCAACGGCAAATGTTAGCAGGAGCGCGGCCGAAAACAAGACATCGTTTGTCCCCACATCGAAAGCGACCGCCAGCATTGGAGCCAGGTAGGCAAACGTGCATGGGCCAAGCGCGATACCGAACAACAGCCCCAGAATCATCGCGCCAGGAAGTCCTCCCACACGTACTTTTCTCCCCGAAGGAGCCGCCCAGGATAGGCGAATCACATCCAGAAGATACAGTCCTACAAGAACGAACACGCCAGCCATCACGAAGTTGCCGATCCGACCCACATCACCGATTAGACGTCCCGCGGCGGCGGTCACCCCGCCGACAGCGGCAATGGTGATCAGAATCCCAATGGCGAACGTGATGGAAAGCGTCACGGATCTCCGAGTTGTCACGGTCCCCTGCCGGCCAATGTACCCAATGACCAGAGGGATGCTCGCCAGGTGGCACGGGCTAAGAAGGATGCTCAACACACCCCATGTAAACGCTGCCCCAAGGGCCAGAGGCACACTCTGCTCCAGAGCCTGGCCAAGGGCCGAAAGAACGCCTCCCATCGTTGCTCACTCCCCCACGTTGATTCCAAACTCGCGCCACTTGCCAAGAATCTGTTGTCGCGAATAGAAGCCGATGTGCCGATAAAGCTCTTCCCCATTTGCCGCGAAGAAGATTTGTGTCGGGATAATGCGGACGCCGTACTCATATCCCTTGTCCGGGTTCTCCCAAACGTCGAAGAAGAGAACTTCAAAATAATCCTTCTTCGTTTCGGCAAGCTCTTCAAGGATCGGAGCCATCTCTTTGCAGGGAATGCACTTCGTCGCCCCTAGGTCAATCAGTCGCGGAAGCGCCTGATATTCATCCGGGTCCACCACGCTTGCACGTTCAGACTCTGCTTGGTCGTCACTCGATTCTTTATCGACAGAGGCAACTTGTACTGAAGCACTGTCTGTGGTGTCCTGCGATAAGTCGCTGGACGTGTCTATCGCTGCTGAAGCGTCAACGACGCTGGACGATCTCGTGCATCCCCAAAGACCAACCATAGCAGCTAGAGCTAAGGCAGCCAACACCAGTATCAACGGCGACACATTACACTTACGTACGTCGCTCCTTCCCATCATTTGGCTCTCCCTTCTACACAGAGTACAACAATGAGCATCTGAACCTCCTAGGCAAGCGAGCCGAACAACTTCCCTGTCAGCGTCGCCGCGATTACCACGAGAGCTACATACGCCAGCGTCTTCTTTGTTCCCAGGACCTTGCGGATTACGAGCATGTTCGGAAGAGAGAGCGCGGGGCCGGCTAACAGCAGCGCCAGTGCAGGACCATCGCCCATTCCTGAACCCATCAGTCCTTGGAGAATCGGGAGCTCAGTGAGTGTGGCGAAATACATCAGCGCCCCCGCGAGGCTAGCCACAAAATTCGACATCCAGCTGTTCCCTCCTACGGCGCCGCTGATCCATTCCGGGGGAATCAGCGCTGTATGTCCCGGTCGCCCGAGGAGAAACCCCGCGATCAACACGCCACCGAACAGGTATGGCAAGATGAGCTTGGCATACGACCACGTCGATCCGCCCCACTCCTTGCCTTCATCCTTTGAATACCAACAAATCATCAACACGCTCAAGATGAGCAGCCACACTCCAGCAATATAGAAGCGGGAATTGTAAATTGACGTGTAAAAGGACCGGGCGTACTCGATCGATTCGATCTCACTCTTCTCAATGGTCGTGATTGAATCCGACTCCGGCAGTTTCACAAGAACTGCTTCGGAGGTCTCCCCTGCTCTGGTCGCTATAATCGTTTCACCCGTCGTTGTCACGACAGATAGGCTCCCCGGCTTGCCCCAGTTTGCGGACACAAGCACCAAAACCATCAAAGCGACGGGAATTGCTATCTTCCAGATTGGCTTTCCCTCTTCAGGAATAGGAGCGACCATCGCTGCCGCTTGCTTTTTCGCCTCCTCCTTTCGGAACAGAAATTGCATTGCCAGTCCAATGACAACGGCAAAAAATATTGCGCCTAGCGCCCTTGCTAGTCCGAATTCGAACCCAAGGATTCGTCCTGTTAGGATGATCGCCAAGATGTTGATCGCCGGTCCTGAGTAGAGGAAGGCAATCGCCGGTCCAAGACCAGCTCCTCGCTTATAGATGCCGGCGAACAGCGGAAGAATGGTACATGAGCAAACGGCGAGGATAGCGCCCGAAATGGATCCCACTCCATAAGCCACCACTTTCCTAGCGTTCCCGCCAAGATACTTGATAACGCTTGCCTGCGAAATGAAGACAGCAATCGCGCCAGCTATAAAAAAGGCGGGGACAAGGCATAGAAGTACGTGCTGTTGCGCGTATTCCTGAACCATGTAGAACGCTTCCATGATCGCGCTGCGCACCGTCGAACTTGAGAACGGCACGAGGTAGGCGAATAGGAACACCCCGGCAATGATCGCGAAGATCCGCAACTCCCGTTTCAATTCATGTCACCTTCTCTCTAGTGAGTTCCGCCAGTCGGTCTAGGACCTTGGGCAGCTGCGGATCCGCAACCCGCCACATTACGCGTACGCCTTCTTGGCGGGACACAACAAGGCCCGCTCGCTCTAGCAGGGCGAGGTATCGCGAAACCACGGATGGATCCACGCCAAGCTCAGGGGCGAATTCGCATCCGCATCGCTCCCCGTCCGCGAGCAACCGAAGCATCCGCTCGCGTAGCGGATGGGATAGCGCCTTTCCAACCAACGTTAATGTGGTTGTCTCTCTCATATTGACTCCCTTGGTATATTGCGCATTATTGCAATAATGATACAAGAATCCGTCCCGTTGTCAACACCGCGCATGTTACCTACCCAAGTATGCCCCAGCGACTTCCCTGGTTAGCAGCATCAGACACGGTTCCCTGTCTTCATATCGGCTTTCCTTCTTCACAATTTTCACACATCTCCGCCACATCTCTGCTATGGATTTCCAGTATAATGGTTTGCGTTATCCCTGAGACATTAGGTCGCTTGAGGCGCTCCAGTATCAAATCTAGGCAAAAGACAGCAACAGCAGCGGGCGCATCCGCTAGCTAGGCCCGTCCGCCAAAGGAGAACGGCGAATGATGAGAAAAAGCAGTGGGGCATTTCTCTGCGCGGGTATCTTCCTAGCACTCTCATGGATGGCTGGGGCCTCTGCTCTAACAGTGAATGAGGCCATCGAGCTCGCCCTCTCAAACCATCCAAACATCCGGCAAGAAGAACTCAAAGTCCAGCTCGCGGAGCTGCAACTCCAGGCGGCGCTTGCCATCATCGGCATTCCCGCTCTCGATCTTCAAATCAGCGCGCCAACCTTGAGCAATGATGGTTTTTCCAGTAAGGTGAGCGGCCAGTTCGGAGCAGGTTTTTCTCTGCCTTGGGGAACATCGAGCCAAGTAGTAGGCGGATTGCAGTGGGCTTGGGACAGGTTGACGGGAAACTGGACAGTCCCTAGTTGGGGGATTTCCTTTGTTCAAACGGTAGATTTCGCGGATCCAAAAACAGCTTCAGACCAGATTGACGAAAAGCGTGACGCTGTTGAGAGGGCGCGTGAGAAACTAGAAAGGGCCCACGCTGTCGTAGTAATGGAAACCATTAGCCGCTATAGCCAGCTTCTCAGTGATGGGCAAAGTCTGGACAACGCGGAGGCGGATTTCATCGACGCGAAAGAAAACCTCGCTACCGTCGAGGAACTTGCAGACAGTGGATTAAGAGGTGAGCAGTCTCTCCTGGAGGCACGGCTCCAGGTCCTCGATGCTCAGATCGAGGTTGATGAGCTGCGGTCGTCGCATGAGGAACAACTGGCGCGATTCAGTCTTCAGTGGGTGGGAGTCGAGCAACTCGTGGTACTCATTCCAATGCGTCTAAATCGACAAGCGTTGATCAAAGCAACTGCCGATTTCCTCGCTGACGAGAGCGTTATCTCAACAGCTATCGATATCTCCGCTGAAGTTGACGCAGCCAAGCAAGGTGTTCACGAAGCCAAGCAAGCTCTCCACGCTGCACAGCGAGCGGCTCTGCCGAGCTTATCGATCTCCGCGGGGATAACCGAACAGGGGTGGACAGTTGGCTGCAACCTTTCCTTAGATCTGTTTTCGCCCAACCGTGGCCTGCAACTCGAGATTGCCAAGGTCCAACTTTCTCTTGCCCTGCAAACGCTCTCTGGGGTTAGGATTCAAAGGGAGAATTACTTGACAGATCAGTTTCACGCGCTAGATAACGCGCTTTGTAGCCTGAACAGGCTACCATTAGAGGAGGAGAAATTGGCGTTAGAAGTGGACATCAATCAGACGCGGTTTGAGTCAGGGAGCATTAGCGCGGCAGAGTGGCAGGCGCAGTTGAAAGCGCAAAACGCGTTCCTTATTACAGCTGAGAAGCGAGTGGCCTCGGTGCTCCTTGCACTGCTTGCGTTTCGCGATGCCCTGGGGCTCGATCTGCATTGGGAGGAATGGTTGCCATGACGTGGCTGAAACGGTGGAAATGGGCGGTCGTTGCGGCCGTGGTCGTAGTTGGTGCTGGAATTGCGTTGGGCGTGATCCTCGGCGGATTGGGGTCGGCGTCGAGCGCGACTGACCAAGGAGGTCAGACGTACGTTGTGGCCCGCGGTGACATCACCAAATCGCTCACCGTCTACGGCAAGGTCGTTCCGGCGCAGGAGTATACGTTCACGTTCCGCGGAGATGACATAAACGAGATGTTTGTCAAGGTCGGCAATCGAGTCGAGGAAGGGGATGTGCTCATTGAACTGGATCGGACGCAGGCGGAGTTAAGCCTGCTCGAAGCCGAACGCGCCCTACAGGAGGCCAAGGCGGCTGGCGTCCCGAATACGATCCGCAACAAGGAGCTCAGCCATCAGATCGCGCTGGGACAGTACAACGAGACCACACTGCGCGCGCCGTTCGCCGGTGTGATCACCCGGATCACCCAAGCGACGTCGTCCTCTGAGATGTGGAGCCTGAAGCTGATCGACACTAGCCAGTTGTACATCGAGGCGAGCGTCGACCAGCTCGACGCGCCGGACGTCGCCGTTGGGCAGACGGCCATGGCGCTCATCGAGCCGCTTCCCGACATGTCGTGGACCGTCGAGGTCGTAGAGGTTGGCGGGATGGCGACTTCAAGCGGGAATAGTACGGTGGTGAGCGTAACGGCGCTCTTGGCGGAGGCCGATCCGAGCATTCTCGTTGGGTACACCGCGGAGATGGAGATCCTCACCGCGCACGCCGAGGATGTGCTGATCGTGCCAATCACCTGTCTGCGGGAACTCCCACGTGGCTGGATGGTGATGAAAGTCGTCGATGGCGAGCAAACGAAGCAAGCGGTCGCAATCGGCGCGATGTCGCATCAGTACGTCGAGATCCGAAGCGGGCTCCAGGAGGGCGACGTGATCCTCCTGAACTCCACTGTCGCGCCGCCTGGTCCTCAAGACATGAGCGAGGACCAGAAAGAAGCAATTCGCGGTCGCATGGGAATCCCGGGCGGAGTCCCGGGAAAGTAACCACAATGATCGAACTAAAAAAGGTCACCAAGGATTACCCGATGGGCGAAGTGGTCTATCGTGCGCTCCGCGGGATCGACCTCCAGGTCCGCGAAGGCGAGTTCGCCGCGATCACCGGAGCGTCCGGTTCAGGCAAGTCAACGCTGATGCACATCATCGGTGCGTTGCACCGGCCGACCTCCGGGCAAGCGCTTCTCGACGGCCAGGATCTGGGAGACCTTTCTCGTGAGGAGCTGGCAAGGATCCGCAACGCCAGGATCGGGTTCATCTTCCAGCAGTTCTTCCTGCTGCCTCGATCCACGGCGCTGGCCAACGTTGAGCTTCCGTTGGCATACGCCGGCATTCCCCGGAAGGAGCGAAGCAAGATTGCGCGCGCCTGTCTGGAGCGGGTCGGCCTCGGCGGACACGCCCATCATCGGCCCACGCAGCTCTCCGGAGGCGAATCCCAGCGCGTGGCGATCGCTCGCGGCCTGGCCAACTCGCCGCGTCTCATCCTCGGTGACGAACCGACTGGAAACCTTGACAGCCACACGAGCCAGGAGATCCTGGCCCTCTTTCACTCCCTCCACGACGAGGGAAAGACGATCGTCCTCGTTACGCACGAGCAGGAGATCGCTCAGGTAACGAAGAGGGAGATCATCCTGAAGGATGGATTGGTGGAGGAGGACCGTAATGGGACTGCGTGAGATGTTGCGCACGGCGCTCGCAGCGCTTCGCGCACACAAGATGCGGAGCTCCCTTTCGGTGCTCGGGATCGTCATTGGTGTAGCCGCAGTGGTCGCGATCATTGCGTTGGTCAATGGGGCTACCGCCGAAGTCAAGGCTCAGATTGCCGGGCTGGGGATGCGGACTATCAACATCTACATCTTCCCGCAGGCGATCTCTTCAGCGTCGTCGGTCCGAGCTCTCACTCAAGAACTCACCGAAGATCTACTGATTGCACCCTCGGTCTCCCAAGTCGTTCCGACGGCCATGGGCGGCGGAGCGGTAATCATTGCCGGTGAGACAACATGGGATCTGTCCCTAGTGGGCGTGACGCCGGAGTTCAGCGGTCTTTTCGAGGACTTTCACGCACAGAGTGGGCGATTCATCCACAGCCTGGACGAAAACCGGAAGGTTGCTGTGCTCGGCGCTGGGGTAGCGGAGGACTACTTCAGCGACGGGGATCCGGTTGGAGAGCAGATTGCCGTGATCGTCTCCGGGCAGAAGGTGTCGCTGCAGATCATCGGCGTGATGAGCGAGGCCGGGACGGTGGGCTATAAGAACCTGGATGACGCACTCTACCTCCCGCTGACAACCATGCAGCTCCTTTTGGGGTCGCGTCAGTTCAGCACGTACATCGCGCAGGCGACGGACGAGACGGTGATCGAGCAAGCGGCTTCTGAGATCGAACAGGTTCTGGAACAGACCCTCGCTACCTCTTCGACAGCCGGGTGGACAAAAGGATACGGTCGTCCACCGTACATGATCGAAATCCAGAAGGAAGCGATCGAGACCTACGAGGAGAGCGTCAACACAATGACGCTCATTCTCGGTGGTGTTGGTGCCATCTCGCTGTTGGTTGGCGGGATCGGGATCATGAACATCCTGTTGGTATCTGTCACTGAGCGGACACGTGAGATCGGGATTCGCATGGCGATCGGCGCCCGCCCGCAGGACATCCGGACGCAGTTTCTTGTCGAGGCGATCCTGATTAGCTTCTTCGGAGGTCTAATCGGACTTGGGTTCGGCTGGCTCTGCGCGTGGCTCGGATCGTTGTTCGGCGACTGGCCGTTCGTGATCTCCATCTATCCGGCCTTGCTAGCATGTGGGTTCTCAGTTGTGATTGGCGTCACATTCGGGCTCTATCCAGCCCTTCGTGCCGCTCAACTAGACCCCGTCGACGCCCTGCGCTATGAATGACGACCGCAACCAAAGATGGACACGCACAAAGCCCAACCACGGATGGACACGGATATACACGGATGAAGAGAGTTCATTGAGTTCGTTGGGTTGAAAACATAGTCGAGAGTCGAAAACAATGAAAGAATGAAGAAGTGGTGAAATGGTTCAGTGGGAAGATGGGGCGAGCTGATTGCTGATCGCTCATTCCTGATAACTGTGAAGAGTGATGGGTGATGAGTGAGAAACACAGGATTAAGGATTGAGGGGTAAGGAGTAGAGGGAAAAGACACGAAAACCCACTCAGGAGCCGAGAAAAGGCGAGTTGAATGGTTGATTGGTTGAATGGTAACAAGGGATTTGTATGTGCCGATCACATGACCCAATGTAGGGGCAACCCTTGTGGTTGCCCTCGTATTGACCGGTACGACATCATGGTCCGACGCCCCCACAATCGATCCATCATCGGACAACACGACATCATGGG
>JAUVYF010000021.1 GCA_030603215.1 Candidatus Bipolaricaulota bacterium | reverse complement strand
TCGGGGAGGGAAGATTCTAGAACATCCCTCTCCCTCGATGAAGGGAGAGGTTAGGTGAGGGTGAGAAAGCAGTAATCAGTCTTCAGTTATCAGTTGATCCTTACCATTCACCACTCGCTACTCACTATTCACTGTTTCTCTGTGCGATCTTTGCGTCTTGGCGAGAGGCTAAGTTTTTGAGTCTTCCTTCTCCGGGTTACCTTGTCTTATCCGTGAGGAAGCAAAATAGGGAAGTCTCCTACGAGTTCTTGCGTCCGATAAGGTTAGCTACCCTGCTTCCCGAAGTGCTCTGAGGGCGCGCAAAACGCTCATTCGCTGCCCATACATCAGTAGGCCCGCCCGGAAGACTCGCGCCGATCCCCACAGCAACACAATGCCCCCAACAAGGGTCACAATCAAACTAGTGATGATCTCCACGAGTGGGACATCCATGGCACCTATGCGGAGCATCATCGTAATTGCGGCAGTGAACGGAATAAAGGACAGAATTCGTGCCAGCAACCCATCCGGGTTGCCTGCAATGAACATGAATAACCACATCGGAACCAAGACCGCTGGCATGAGAAGGAGCATGGAGACCTGCGAGCCCTGGCGATAGGAGGTCGTTGCCGCGCCGATCCCAGCATTGGTCGCCGCAAAAACAAAGTAGCCTACCAGGAAAAAGGCAGCCACCCAGACCAATAGAATGGGATCGATTGTCAATTGGTCAAGGTTAGGGAAATTCTCCATGACACGGGGACCGATGAATACCATTGAAACGGCCCAAATTGTAACCTGCAGCAAGCCAACAAGCCCTAGCGCGAGCACTTTGCCAGCTATCAGCCCTAGAGGCGAGACGGAGGTTAGAACGACCTCAATCATCCGGTTCTCCTTTTCTTCGGACACGCTCTGCAGTAGATATCCACTTCCGCTCATGACAGCTATCATTAACAAGACAGAAAAGATGTAGGATACAGATATCAGCTCTACTTCTCTGGCACCTTCCTTAGTGGAGCCCCCCTCTCCCACGACAACGGGTTCAAACCAAGCAGGCCATAGAAATCGCTCCTTCGTCTCGGGCCGTAATGCGTCTGCAACCAGCGCTGCTCGCAGCCACGACTGGATTTGCCTGGTGACATCATCGCCAAAAAGAACGGCGCTAACCGAAGAGCCGGTGTATAGCCACTGTACTCGCCCGGTCTCTAGGTAGTCTTGCGAAATGACGAACAAAGATGTGATCTCATTGGCCAGTAAGGCAACGACTGCGACCTCTCGTTCCGGAAATACGTGATAGCCTGGTTCCATAGCTTCTTCCGTCAACAGTTCGCCAGATAAGTCGATAACCCCTATTCGCCCGGCCTCGACCATATCTTCCTTGTCATCGGATGTGGGGCTGCGTACCAACGGCACCACGATAAGCAAGACTAAGAGGATAACTGGCACCGCCAGCGTTGCGACTCGGTACCAGATTCGGTGCGTGGCGCGCCGGAACTCCTCACAAAAGACCGTCCTAATGTCGGTCCAGATACTTCCCATAGATCACCTCAAACGGTCGAGAGCCTCGGAGCAATCATCGTATTCGGCAGGAGAATTTGGGACCGGGTATCCATTCTATCCCGCCTCCCGTAGTGCCCTTATCACACGGCGAAGATTTAAACGCTGTCCGTACATCAACAGACTCGCCCGGAACACTCGCGCAGAGGCCCAGAGCAAGGCCATTCCGGTAGCAACAATCACCGCTAGGCTCGCCAGACTCTCCAGCCTCGAACTACCATCAACGGCCAGCCGTATCATCATCGCTGACGGAGCTGTAAGCGGGATAAAAGACAGGACTCGCGCCAATGCGCCGTCGGGGTTGGACAGAATCAAGCCTAGCACATAGACAGATGCAAGCAGCGGAAAGACCACCAGGAATGCGAGCTGGTTCGCCTCCTGTACCTTTGTGGCTGCCGCCCCGATCCCGGCCATGATGACCGCGCTCACGAAGTAGCCCGCGAGGAAGAACGCCAGCACCCATACCAAGAGACCCAGATTTATGGGGAATTCGAAGGCGCCGGGGATGATGTCAGCGATCCTGGGCACTATGATAACGACAGACCCCACCCATACCGTAATCATGATCAACTGCGCCGTACCAATGGCTAACACCTTGCCAGCCATCAACGACAGCGGCTTGACCGAGGTCAACAGTACATCGATCATGCGGTTCTCTTTCTCCTCCGCGACGGCCTCGCCAAGGCTAGCGGCCCCTATCATGATAGAGAACATGAGCAGTAAGGTAAAGACTAGCGACACAATAATGGTCCCGACTTTGGTGTCGGCGTCTTCCTCTACAGGTAGGCCGTCCTCGCCAATGCGCACCCTCTCAAAAGTTGCCCCCACCACAGCCCTTGCCAGAAGCTCGGGGACCATCTGTTCAATAGCCAGTGTAGTGCGAAGGTATGCTCTAACCGCCGCTGAACTAGCGCCACTAGGTCCTGAATTCAAACCGCTGAACGCGCTGTCCTTGCCATGAAGCCACTCCACCCGGCCAGTCTTCAAGTAATCTTCTGGGATTACGAAGACCTCTTTGACGCTTCCTTCGGTCAGCGCGTTGATTCCCTCCTGGCGGGTGCTGAACGCCAGAAAGTGGAACCCTTGAAGGTCATCAGATGCGGAGGCCCAGTCATTCGATAGGGTTACGATACCGATCGGTTTCGGCTCCTCCCTATCAGGGGAAACGGCGCGGACAGTGAGAATCACTCCCATGACCACAAGGAGTATCGTCGGAACAGCCAGCGTGAGAATGATGTAGCCCTTGCCACGCGTGAACCGCCGCAGTTCCTCCGCGAATATCAAGCGCATCTCATTTAACGTTTCTAGCACGGCTCACCTCCTCAATGAAGATCTGGTTGAGAGACGGTAAGGCAATCTCGTAACGTTCGACCGGAATGCTTGCGTCTAAGTAGGCGCGGAGGATCTCATCGGGTTTTGTGCCTTCACCCATCAGGTACTCGAAAGAGCCGTTCTGAAACTTGGTGTCCACTACACCAAGCATACTTTCGGGTTGGCGATCTGCCGTGACGCGAACGCTACGCATGCCTCTGGCTTGCCTCAACTCGGCAAGGCGCCCGTAAAGGAGAGTCTGGCCGTCGTTAATCAGGAGCACGCGCTCGCAGAGCTCCTCCACGTCTGGCATCTGGTGGGTACTGAATACGATGGCTGCCCCGCGTTTCTTCTGCTCACGGAGAATCTCTTTCATAAGCCGTACGTTGAGAGGGTCCAGCCCGGCAAAGGGTTCATCTAGGATGATGAGGTCCGGCTTGTGAAGCAGCGCCCCAGAGAATTGGACCAGTTGTGTCATCCCTCGCGACAGCGCCTGCACCTTCTTGTTTCTGTACTCGTACAAGCCGACGCGCTGGAGCATCTCCCGGGCATTTGCTCTGGCTGTAGCGGCGTCCATCCGCTTCAGTCGACCAAGGTAGACAAGGATATCTATTACCTTCGACTTTTGGTAAAGTCCTCGCTCCTCTGGCAGATACCCCACTCTAGCGAGGGCTTTTCGTGTCGACATTCCGCCAAGCAGGCTCACGCTACCCGACTCTGGTCGTATGATGTCCAGAGCCATCCGGATTGTCGTCGTTTTGCCAGAACCGTTAGGTCCCAGAAGGCCAAAGGTCTCCCCGTACTCTACCGCTAGTGAGACGTGGTCAACCACGGTACGGCCATCGTAGACCTTTGTGACATCCTTTATCTCAAGGGCCACATCCATAATTCTCCTGTGTGTGGGATTTCAGCTAGAGGTTGTGCTTCATGAAGTTGATCGGCGGTTTCAGTCGCGCTATTCAGAGGGCAGCCGCCTCGAAATCGAACTATTCCAAACATCCGAACCACAAGCGATCACAGTTCGTGATGTCCTTCGCTCAGCAGTAATGATGGGCAGAGTTCCAATAGAACTCCTGTTCGCAGATTCTCGCTTTAACCCAACAGAAGACGCGACTCGCCCAGATCCCATCAATCTTTCCCAGCGCAACAAGTCAAAAAAGTCGCGGCCATAGCTTATCGGTGGCCACGGCAAACAAGAAAGCCGTGTGGATACTCAACATACAGTGTAATCCAGGCCGAGATCTCACGAGGCAGCAATGAGCCACAATGAGGTTGAAGCTATGCCTATCTTACCTTAAGTTTGGATCCTACCCTTATCACTCTGAGTCTCTTGGCAACGACATCTTTTAGGGTCTTCCCCGCTTTGAACGTAGGGACAACCTTTGCCGGTACGTTAAACCTTTGTCCGGTTTGGGGGTTGATCCTTCTGCTTTCTTTGCGTGCCCTTACCTCAAACTTGCCAAACCCGGTGAGAAAAACCGGCTCGTTCTTAGCCAGGTTCTCTGTAACTACATCGATCACAGCATCAAGCACCTTGCGCGCATCCTTCTTTGTAAGCCCAGCCTTAGAAGCAATTGCGTCCACAAACCCTTGTTTGTTCATTTGTCCCCCTTTAAACAACAGATAAGAGACAGTATATGGGAAAAGGAGAGGGAATTGCAAATTACTCTCTTCTCTCATACTTTGGCGCGATATTGTGGTGGCCAGGTATCTAGGTCATGCTAACGCTGGGGCCGCGTAAGAGAAGCTATCAGACAGAAAGGCAGTTGTTAGGGAAGAAAGTCATCAGTTTTCAGTTCTCAGTTTTCAGCTATAACCAAATGCAGCACTCAGTTATCAGGAAAGGCAGTTATCAGTTTGCCCTTCCCATTCAACCACTCAACTAATCAACCATTTAACTCGCCTTTTCTCGGCTCCGACTATGTTTTCAACTCAACGAACCCAACGAACTCAATGAACCCTACGAACCCTTGTTACTATTCAACCAATCAACCACTCCACTATTTAACTGCTTTACGCCATTGCGAGAGAGCGTGAAAGGATCTACTTGATCGATTGGATGTTTTGCGCGACCATTGACAAACAAGAGATCATAGGCGTCATAAAAGGAGAGATGCGTTTGAGAATAATCGTCACCGGTGGGGCTGGATTTGTCGGTTCGCATGTCGTTGATACCTACATTGGCGCGGGGCATGACGTGCTTGTCTTGGATGACCTCTCTACCGGGAAAATAGCAAATCTAAACACAAAGGCAAGCTTTGAGCAGGTTGATATACGAGATCGAGACAAGATTTCTTCTCTCTTCAAGCGCTTTAGCCCTCAGATCGTCAACCATCACGCGGCTCAAATCGACATCCGTCGCTCAATCGCTGCTCCGTTATTCGATGCGGAAGTAAACGTCTTGGGAACAGTAAACCTGCTACATCAATCAGTCAACCGCAATGTAAAGGGATTTATATTTGCATCCTCTGGGGGAGCAATCTATGGAGAAACTCCCACACCAGCGGCGGAAGGAAACCCCAAAGCGCCAATTAGTCCATATGGAGCGGCAAAAGCAGCAATAGAATACTATCTATTTGCGTACATGCATACATTCAAGCTAGAAACACTGGCTCTACGTTACGGAAATGTCTATGGCCCGCGACAGGATCCAAGGGGAGAGGCTGGCGTGATTTCTATCTTTGCCGAGAAACTTCTGGCAAACGAGGTCCCCACTATCTTTGGGACTGGTAAACAGCTAAGAGACTACATATTCGTGAAAGAGGTTGCCCGGGCAAATCTCCTTGCCACTGATTGCTTGTTGTCTGGGCTTCCCATAAGCCTCACTCCCGACGAACGCGCCCTTAACATCGCTACCGGCCATTCACTTTCAGTAAATGATCTTTTCATGCACCTGGCTAAGATTACCGACTTTAGTAAACGCCCGTTTTATGGCAAGGCCCGACCTGGAGAACTTATGGAGAGTAGACTCGATGTAACTCGAGCGGAGAGGGAGCTTGGCTTCGTTGCGGAGACCTCGTTCGCGAGAGGACTAGCCCAAGTGGTAGCGTGGCTACGCAAGAAATGAAGATCCTCCTATTCTTTGGGACACGTCCGGAGACGGTCAAGCTTGCGCCGGTTCTGCGTGAACTACAAGCCTGCCCGCGAATCAAGCCCATTGTATGCGTCAGCACACAACATCGAGAATTACTTGAGCAGGCGCTGCAGGTATTCTCGATTGTACCTGATTACAACCTTGGAATAATGACAGCTGGTCAAAGCTTGTTCCGTATCACGCGCCTAATGCTCGCCGGAATTGAACCAATCCTAGAAAAAGAACATCCCGATCTACTACTCGTCCAAGGAGATACGACTACAGCTTTCGTGGGGGCAATTGCTTCGTATTATTGCAGAATCCCGGTGGCCCACGTAGAGGCTGGGTTGCGTACTTTTGATCCTTATGCTCCTTTCCCGGAAGAGATGAACCGCTGCCTCATTGATCAACTCGCAGCGCTTCATTTCGCCCCCACGTCAACAGCAAGAGACAATCTGCTTGCGGCTGGAATCTCAAGAGACACTGTTTTTGTTACCGGAAATACAGAAATTGATGCCCTTCAGTTCGTTCGCGCTCATATTCCTCCGCGATCTCGTTTCACCTTCCCAGGCAAGGTCATCTTGGTGACAGCACACCGTCGAGAAAGTTTTTCTGGCGGAATTGCCCGCATTTGCCATGCGCTGGAACAGCTCGCGCAACGAAACAAGGATATCAGCATTGTTTATCCCGTTCACCCAAACCCAAATGTCCGCGAAGTGGCAGAGACAGAGCTGAGCAAACAACAAAGGATCAATCTTATTCCTCCGCTTGATTACGCCTCTTTTGTGCACTTGATGGCAGACTCAGCCCTTGTACTGACGGATTCCGGAGGAATTCAAGAAGCGGCAGCCGCACTTCACATCCCCACTCTGGTGTTAAGAGACAAGACCGAGCGAATAGAGGGATTAAACAGCGGAGCAGCACAGCTTGTAGGCACTGATCCAAAACGCATCGTCGCTGCCGCGGAAAACCTGTTGCATAATCCACAGGCTCATGAAAAAATGGCAAAAGCCAGCAATCCCTATGGCAATGGAGATGCTGCTATACAGATTAGACAAGCGATAGAAGCAAGATTTCTATGAATGAGGGTTACGCCGATCTCCACTTGCATACCACTGCATCTGACGGCACACAAGAGATCTCTGAGCTTGTGGAGCGGGCAGCTACACATGGTTTATCTGCCATAGCAATTACTGATCACGACACGATTTCTCCACTGTTGACAAGTCCCGTAACGATGATGGGGGGGCTTGAAGTAATAAGCGGAGTGGAACTAAAGGTAGACTATTATGGCATACTCGGAGAATTGCTTGGCTACTTTGTCAATCCCGACATCCCGGCGATAAAGAGTCTGTTCCTATCTATGGAAAAGGCGCGCAAGAAGCGAATGAAGAAGATGATTGATCGTTGCAGCAAGTATCTTGGAGTCGAAATCACATTTGAGGAAGTGCGCAGATTGGCAAAGGGAAGCATTGGGCGTCCCCATCTGGCACAACTCCTTGTGGACAAACGCGCCGCGCCTTCGTTGCGTGACGCGTTTAACAAGTTCATTGCAGATGGAAAGCCGTGCTATGTTCCTCTTGACAGGCCAGGATTTCGCGAAGCAACAGACGCGATCCACGCCGCAGGGGGAGTGGCCTCTATACCACACCCTTGTCTCATGTGGGTGCAAAACTGGGAACAGTTTCTTCTCAAGGTCCATGCACAAGGAGTAGATGGAATCGAGGTATTCTATCCTTACAAGAATACAACCAACAAACTTCAAATCTCGCCTGACACACTTATGTCTCTAGCCAAGAAACAAGGCTTCCTTCTCACCGGCGGCTCAGACGACCACGGTCCAGGATCAGTCAAAGAAACACTTGGCGCAATAAAGCTTCCTTATCACTATGTATCTGCGATCAAGAAAGCTTGTGCTTCCGTCCATGATTGATCCTACGCGCGCTGTTTTCTGCTCTAGGCAATAATCCCCAACAAGCCGGATAGAGTGAGCCGATCTGTCCTCTGAGGTTGACAAGAAAAGGAACAGTTGCTAGTCTGTGCTCAAGCGAGGGTGGCGGAATTGGCAGACGCGCTAGCCTTAGGAGCTAGTGCCCTTCCGGGCATGCGGGTTCGAGTCCCGCCCTTCGCATTTGCGTGATGTACGATCACCCGTTATACTGTGGGTTGTACTGCGGGAATAGCTCAGCGGTAGAGCACTGCCTTGCCAAGGCAGGGGTCGCGGGTTCAAATCCCGTTTCCCGCTTGTTGTGAGATCTAGATGAACGTCGGGCCGGGGTGGCGGAATTGGCAGACGCAAGGGACTTAAAATCCCTTGAGGTTAACCTCGTGCGGGTTCGAGTCCCGCTCCCGGCATAAGATATCGCGGGGTGGAGCAATCAGGGAGCTCGTCGGGCTCATAACCCGGAGGTTGTCGGTTCGAATCCGACCCCCGCAACCAGAAGGCGGCGTAGCTCAACCGGTTGAGAGCGCTCGGCTCATATCCGAGAGGTTCGGGGTTCGAGTCCCTGCGCCGCTATTGATCGTAGTTAAGGGGGCGTAGCTCTAACCGGGAGAGCGCTGCGTTCGCATCGCAGAGGTTGGCGGTTCGAATCCGCTCGCCTCCATAAGCCAAACTTGCCTACAATCCTATTATTGGAGAGCCAGAGAGGCGCGAGAAAACCAGGAATGGGTTTCGTGCTTGAGATCTTCCTGCTTCCTTGGTTTCCTCATGGCAGGATCCCAGGAGAGTTCAAGCTTGAGTCGCTCAACTGGTACGATAAGCGGACATAACATGCGAGACTAGTATTTGATGTGCCATAGCAGGAAGCCGGCAAGTGAAGACAACAGGCTGACAACAGTAAGAGCACAAACAGTTTTTCTTGTTCCCAAACGTGCCGCTAAGCGATGATGAATATGTTGTCTATCTCCCGCAAAGATTGATCTACCACAAGAGAGCCGCCGGGCTATGGCAAACAGAATATCACTTATCGGAACACAAGCAAGCAACAAGGCTGGAATAATGGCCCAACCGATCGCCTGTGTGCTCTTCTGAAGAACAAGAAGAGATGCGACAGCCAATAGGTACCCAAGTAATTCAGCGCCGGTATCCCCCAGAAGCAAGCGCGTAGGATAGCGATTAAGCGGATAGAACCCAATAAGCGAACATAACACAGTAAGGCTAAGCCCCATTCCCAGATGATTTGTCATCTGCCAGGAGAGAAGAAACATAACGACAAATGGGGGCAAGAGAATGCTTGTCACCAATCCATCTAATCCGTCAACCAAGTTGACCGCGTTTGTCAATCCTACAACATAGAAGAACGGGATGATATACCAAGCCATTTGAAGGTTGATAGAAAATCCAAATAGGCTTAGACCGGCAACGGGTAGGCTAACTGCGGCAAGCGTGGCCGCCACACCTTGTCCTAGCAGCTTCTGCCAAGGGGAAAGATCGATCAGGTCATCGACCAATCCAACAAAGAAAACAACCACTGCTCCAAGAAGGAAGAGGTAATTAAGGCCTGGAGATACAAAGATCCCACCAGCAAGAATGCCAAGGAGAACTGCCGGGCCACCAATTGGCCGGCCATCCTCCCTGTCACGCAATACCCAGTAACCCTTGGTATAGTAAAGCAGGGAACCACTCACTAGCGTCACACTAAACGACAAGACCGCTGACATGAATAACGTGAAACTCATAGTTTCAAAGTGTAGATACATGACAGATAAGGTACAAGCTCCGTTGCGTTAGCTGCCGCGCTGTAGTACCCTTCTTGCCATGGTAGTAAAGGTAGCAGATAAGGAAGAGACCCGCCGCGCAATCTCTTCTCTACTCCTCGTTCATCCTGGAATAAACCGTACGGAGAAGGGCCGAAAGATGGCTGCGCCGCTTATCAGCAACGACTCCAAGGAACAGGAGCTTGTTTCGCGTGGAATCCATCCGGATCTGATTGAACTCGCGTCTCTTCCCGGGAAGGACAGAGTGGGGATCGCTCAGGTGCGAGACGCAATCAGACAAGGACAGTTCTCTCCCCTGCAAGGGCAAAGAAAAGTATGCTTGATCTCATACGCGGAAACCTTGACTATCGAAGCAGCGAACGCGCTCCTCAAGATCTTGGAAGAACCTCCGGAAAGCCTTGTCTTCTTACTGCTAGCAGAGAACACCGCAGATATCTTGCCTACAATTCTCTCGCGTAGCTCTGTAACGCGACTCGTTCCACCTTCGGAGAAACTTCGCTTGGCTCGCTTAACAAACGCTGGATACAGCGAGCAAGATGCCTACTACCTGCTTACAGTATTTAAGGGTAAGCGGGAAATACCTGGTTCGTTTGTTAAGAAACGTCAAGATATCGCCGCGTTGCGCGAAAAGGAGGAGCATCGCGCTTCCTCCTCTACAGCGCAATCTCTCATTGAAATGCTCACCTCTAACGACCCGCTTTCTCGATATGAGGGGACTCTTGCCTTTCTCAAGCTACTAAGCCAGAGCAAAGGAGCGCTTGTAGTGCTGGGAGCGAGGAAACTGGCGCAAACAGGACGTGAGCAAGCAGAGATCTTTCTGCAGGAAATGCTTTACATATCCCAAGATCTTCTATATGCGCGACTTTCTGTCCCCTCCCCACGTTTCGATGAGAGAATTCGTTCACTGGCCAATAATATGACAGTAAAGGAAGTCTTGCGGTTTTCGAAATCCGTAGTAAACGCATTGCGCTCAATAAAGGTATACAGCCCACTAGAGACAGTGCTACTTTCAGTTCTTCTTGCTGCCGGAGAGTTAGCCGATGAGTGAACAGAAGGCTGTCCTTGTACAAGTATTCAATTTCTTACACGACAGCGCGTATTTCTCCACCTCCCAGCTATCGCTCTCCCCTGGAGCCAGATGTGTGGTTGAACATGAAGGCCTACATCTAGGAGTTGTGCAAAACATACTCACTCCCGCTGGAGAAATCAGTGAGCATTTTGACAGGGTGGTGCGAGAGGCTACACCGGCAGATCTAGACGCGTTCTCCCGTAACTTGGAAGACACAAAAGAGGTCCTTTCTACGACAAGGAAGACAGTAGCTCGTCAAAAGCTCCATATGCACCTTGTCGCAGCGGAGTACACGCTCGATCGCTCACGGCTACGTATTTACTTCACTGCCCCGTACCGAATAGACTTTCGAACCCTGGTAAGAGAACTGACAAGGACATACAAGGCAACTATCGAGCTGCGCCAGATGGGGACCCGTGATGAAGCAAGGATAAAGGGAGGAATTGGGCGATGTGGGCGAACCATCTGCTGCCGTCAGTTCCTGCATGAATCCCAGCCGGTTCCCATGGAGCTAGCCTACGATCAAGAATTGTTTGTTCCGCCAGAACGGATAACTGGCATATGCGGACGGTTAATGTGCTGTCTTGCTTTCGAGCACGATCTGTACAAACAAGAACTTGAAAAACAGCCACGCCTAGGAACATGGGTATCCTACAAAGGAAAGAAGGGAAAGGTGATCTCACACAACATATTCCGACGCACAATAACTATCCTCGTGCGGGGCGAGGAGCGGCTAGAAGTTGATGTAAACGCGGTAGAGCCCGTTACTAAAACGCAAAAACCATAGGCAATGCCCCAAACTTTCAGTTGCTCACACTCCAGCTAAGGTGAGGGGTGGAATAACAGCCTCCTTCTGACATGAGATTCTTTCTCTCGCCCGTTCGTTTCACTCACTCAAGACGCTAAGCTCGCCAAGGACACATACTTAGTAGCTTTGTCTTCACCGTGTTTCCTGTTTTCCTTTGTGTCCTCTGCGTACTCTGCGGTTAACTGCCTTTGTCTTTGGCAGTAAGGCGTTCTTGTCTTTGACCCTTTTCCGGTTTCCTCTGCGATCTTTGTGGCTTTGCGAGAGTCATATGCTTTTTGTCTCGCCCGTTCGCTTCACTCACTCAAGACACTAAGAACGATGAGATAGTTGAATAGTTGATTGGTTGAATGGTAACAAGGGTTCGTTGGGTAAAGCAGTTGAGTACGAGATTGGTGGATTGGTTGAGTAAGGAATCGCGAGCTGATCGCTGAAAGCTTCCTTTTGTGGCAACTGATTACTGGTAACTACTTAACCGCAGAGGGCGCGGAGATCGCGGAGGAAGGCATTTTCTTTAGTTTACGGACAAAACCATAATATGATTGTAAACAACAAAACAAGAGATTTCTCAGTGTCTGCCTGCCGGAATACGACGGCAGATGGGACCAGGACACTGAACACAAGAATACATAGATCGTTCGTAGTGTCGAAAAATAGGGATGGGCAGCTTTTTGTCTTGGGCTCGTAAAAAGCAGCCAGTCCCTGACCAGCAACTACACAAGCAGAACCCTGTTCTTGCTTTCCTTGGCGTTCCCTGCTGCTCTGCGAGAGACCAAGCCTTTTCCCTCGCCCGTTCGTTTCACTCACTCAAGACGCTAAGCTCGCCAAGGACACATACTTAGTAGCTTTGTCTTCACCGTGTTTCCTGTTTTCCTTTGTTTCCTCTGCGTACTCCGCGGTTAAATGTCTTTGTCTTTACTGATAAGTAGTCTTTGCTTCTAAACTATTATTCGGTCTTCCTCCGCAATCTTTGCGTCTTGGCGAGAGGCTAGGTGCTTGAGTCTTTCTTTGGGTTAGCTTGCGTTAACCCTGAGGAACCCAGCTTTCTAAGCCCGCCGGGATCGTACACAAACCTCAACCGTGCTTCCATCCTTGCCGTAAGCACGCGCCCATTTCATCCAGCCCTCAATCAGCAAAAATCCCTCCTGCTTATTTCCCTCTTTCAATCTGGGCTCCTATCAGGGCTAGCTTTTGTTCAATTGATGCGTACCCACGATCAATGTGCTCGGGATAGTAAATCACTGTTTCCCCTTCCGCGGCAAGCCCAGCCAAGATGAGGGCTCCACCAGCACGGATGTCTAGCGCGGGTACCTCTGCTCCTACTAGCGTATTTACACCTGCAATAATGGCTTTCCTGCCAATTATCTTGATTCGCCCGCCCATACGATTCAGTGAATGAGCGTAAGCGAGTCGGCTCTCAAAAACCCGCTCTTCGACCAAGCTCTCCCCTTTTCCCAAGCAGAGAAGAGCGACAAGCGGTGGCTGTAAGTCAGTGGGAAACCCTGGGTATGGTGCGGTTACTATGTGCGCAGGCTCAGCCCTCTGTTCAGCCAGCAAGCGAATCGTGTCGCTTGATTCAGTGATACTCATTCCCGCTTTCCTCAGCACTTCAATAACAGAGCGAAGATGCTCAGGCTCTACGCCCGTGACCTGCACTTCTCCACCGGTGATTGCTCCGGCAAGTAAGTAGGTTCCTGCCTCTAGTCGATCTGGAATAATAGTGTGTTCAGCGCCATAGAGATGCTCTCTCCCGTTTATCCTGATCGACATTTCTTCAACAACAATATGTGCTCCCATCTTGCGCAGCAAACTGATCAAATCGCCTATTTCTGGCTCTCTGGAAGGATTAGTGATCTGCGTCTCTCCTCTGATCAGCGCCGCCGTCATAAGCAAGTGTTCGGTTGCTCCCACTGAGGGATACGGAAACGAAATCCGTGCTCCATGTAGCTTCTCTGCTTTGACAACAACACGATCAGGGAATTCCTCTATCCGTGCCCCCATTGCGCGAAGCCCTTCTAGGTGAAGATCAACCGGGCGTCGCCCAATCGTACAGCCACCTGGTAGTGGAACAATGGCATGACCCAAACGAGCGGCGAGCGGCCCGAGAATAAGAAAAGAAGCTCTCATCTGCTCCACATATCGGGCCTCTGCTTCACTTCTTAACGCTCCGCCACAACTAATTTCTACAGTGTTGCCATCATGCTTGATCTTCTTTCCCAAGGAACTAATGGTAGAGAGAATTGTGTCTACATCACGTAGATGTGGAATACGATGAAGCCTGACTGGTTCATCGGTCAATAGAGGGGCCACACACATGGGAAGGGCAGCGTTTTTCGCTCCCCCAATGGCAACTTGTCCTTCAAGCCGCCTTCCACCTCTAATCAACAGGTGGTCCATATACTCTTTACGAAAGGAAGCGCAACGGATCTAGCGGAAACTCATGATTACGTATTTCAAAGTGCAGATGAGGCCCACTAGAGATACCACTGTTCCCAGACTCAGCAATCGGCTGCCCTGCCTCTACAAACTGCCCCTTATAGACCAGCGCTTCCGACAAATGTCCATAAAACGTGTAGTATCCGTCTGAGTGCCTCAGAACAACAAGTGTTCCATAACCATTATCTTCTCCGACAAAGTACACTTTCCCCGGCGCTGCTGCATAGATAGTAGTCCCAGAAGCCACATCGATGTCGATTCCATTATGATGATGATAGTTCCCAAGTACTGGATGAATCCGCCAGCCAAATGGAGAGACAACTGGTCCAAAAAGTGGCCAAATAAAGCGCACTTCCTCGCCTTGAGAAAAATGGATAACATTTTCCCAAGGCAAAGAGCGGGGATGCGAGATTACGATCTCCTCGCCGGCATATATCATACTTGGGTCAGTAATCCAGTTGGTTTCTACTATCTCATCTATGGTGGCGCCGTACGTAAGAGCAATGTCTGTTAGGGTCTGACCGCTTTTGACAGAATGAAGGATTCCTTCTCGTGGAACGCGCAGAAGTTGCCCTTCCCTTATTCCCCCAGAAGAGAAGATACGGTTACTCGCCATGATCGCCTTAATCGTTACCCCAAGGCGTGAGGCGATATAACCTAACTGTTCCCCTGCAGCGACCACATGGTTGAGCACAAGATCCGAGGGCTGCTCTTCTTCAACGGATTCCTCAATGCGTGGAGTTTCTCTCTCTCCAACAGCACTTATATCTTCTGTGCCCTCACTGGCTATTGGCTCTTCCAATTCTGGCACCACAGTGCTCGACGGCTGCTGTATTACGCCTTCTTCAGACTGTGGCTCGCCAATTGATTCCTTCTGTGGAACAGACCCTCCCGAGCGCATCAGCAAAGGGACCAAGATTATTCCTACTAAAATGACAGCAACAACTAAAACACGGTCTCTACGAATCGGTCTCTTATCAGTCACTATTCATCAACTCAAGGAACTGCTCGTTGTCCTTGGTTGCCTCCATCTTACTCTTGACCACCTCTAATGCCTTCTGCACATCATTTAAGCCACCCATCATTTTACGCAGAATCCACACTCGATTCAATACCTTGCTCGATAAGAGTAGCTCTTCTTTGCGAGTCCCGCTTTGCTCAACATCGATTGCCGGATAGATACGCTTGTTTGACAGTGTTCTATCAAGGATCAGCTCCATGTTACCTGTTCCCTTGAATTCTTCAAAAACGACTTGGTCAAGTTTGCTACCCGTATCGACAAGGGCTGTAGCGATAACCGTAAGGCTTCCGCCCTCCTCGATATTGCGAGCAGCCCCGAAGAATTCCTTGGGTTTATACAGAGCTGTTGGGTCCATCCCTCCAGAAAGCAGCTTCCCCGAGGGAGCCACGGATAGATTGTAAGCACGAGCCAACCGAGTAACCGAGTCCATTAAGATTACCACATCAAACCCTACTTCAACCAACCTTTTCGCTCGATCGGTAACAAGTTCGGCAATTCTTGTGTGATGGCGCGGTTGCTGATCAAAAGTCGCGGCAATTACATCTCCCCCAAGGATCGACCGACGGAAATCGGTAACCTCCTCTGGCCGTTCATCAACCAACAGCACGAAAAGCTTGATGTCGGGGTAATTCGCAAGAACCCCATTGGCAATTTTCTTAAGCAAAGTGGTCTTTCCTGCTTTGGGCGGAGAAACAATCAGCCCGCGCTGTCCCTTTCCAATCGGACAGAATAGGTCTATGATCCTTGTCGAAATATCCCCGGGGTCATGTTCTAATTGTAAGTGCTCCTCTGGGTGCAGGGGGGTAAGTTCATGGAATTCCGGCCGGTCAAGAGCCCTTTCCGGGTCTCCGTAGTTCACCTGTTTCACTTTAAGCAAGGCGAAGTAACGCTCATCATTCTTCGGTACACGAATATCGCCACCTACCAAATCTCCATTTCTTAATCCGAAGCGCTTGATCTGCGAAGGAGATACGTAAATATCCGTCCGTTCCGGCAGACAATTCCCGCTGCGCAGAAAACCGTAACCATCCGGAAGGATCTCAAGTACCCCCTGCGCAAAATGTAGCTCGCCCACCTTAGAAAAGCTCTCCATTATTGCGCGCAACAAATCCTCTTTCTTCAGATGCTGCGCATTGCGTATCTTCAATTCGGCACCAATCTCACGCAGCGACCTGATATCTTTAGCTCGTAACTCTGTTAGTTCCACGACTTATCACCTCAAAAGATAACCTCTCTACTACTGATCAGATAAACGCTGGCCAGATATGTAGCAAGTATTAGAATACCACTAGCTCCAATTCCAAATATGCGGCGCCGGGAGCGGCAACTTATGGCCACAATTGTGATTACTGCGAGGAGAATCCCTACCATAGCGACAAGCAGCTGGTTTTTCCCTCCCTCTCCCAAATGGGACAAGATCGCGCCGCGACGGAAAGCAATATCGGCCAGAAAAATCGTCAGAATATTGAACATGTTCGATCCAAGCAAATTACCCATAATCATGTCATAGGCGCCAATTCTGAACGCTCCGATCGATGTAGCCAATTCCGGCAGAGAAGTAACAACTGCCACTAGGATTGCCCCCATGAATGGTCCTGAAAATCCGAACTCTAGCGAGATTGTCTTACTAGCATGGATCAAGAACACACCTGCAATAATAATCACTATGGCACAAAAAACAAATCCGCTCACCGCCCGAGCAAGACTCATTGTCCCTTCTTTATTCCCGTCCACTTCCCCTCGGCCCTTTTCAATCCGGTAAACAACAACTAGCCCAAGTATGTAGACAAGAGCGATAACAAGACTGATCGGACTTATCCGGTAAATGGGTGTTGGCTTGATTGCTATACCAAGAATGACAAGGACTGAAAGAAGAACAACAATCCCTCCAGTTACCGCGTGATAGGAGCGAACTTTGGAAAGAAAGGGACCTTTGGTAAATAGAAGAATATCCACAACACCAATTATCGCCAGGTTGAACAGATTACTTCCAAGGGCATTCCCAACAGCGATATTCGGGACGTTGATTACTCCCCCAGTAACAGTAGTAGTAACTTCAGGAATAGAGGTAATCGTGGCGAGAAACAGTAGCCCAATCCATCCCTGTCTAAGACCGCTGGCCTTGCTAAGTCCTTCACCAAAAGACGCAAGCTTGCTCCCCGCAAGGATTATTACAACGGAAGAAAGAGAGAAAGTAATCCAAGAAACGGTCATTAGATCAAATCCTTATGCTATTCAAGGTTTTGTTCTATTTTGCTCACGCGATTCTTGTGCCTTCCGCCATCAAACGGTGTTGAAAGCCACACTCGCGTAATTCCTTCTGCCACTCCAACACCAACTACTCTCGCCCCCAAACATAGAATGTTCGCGTCGTTATGGCGTCTGCTCATCTCAGCCGAATAGATATCACTGCATGTTGCTGCCCGAATCCCGGAGAATCTCCCTGCAGCCATAGCCATTCCAATACCCGTCCCACAGATGAGTATCCCTCGGTCAGCGTTTAGAGTAATGACTTTGTCAGCAACCTGTTTAGCAACATCCGGATAATCAACAAGCTCCATACAGTCTATTCCAACATCGATGACATTATGCGCACTGAGAACGGAAGAGATTAGGAGGCGCTTCAATTCTACACCAGCATGGTCACAACCAATTGCAATCCTCATACTATATTTTCTTTATGAGCCACTTGATCATATCGCCATACATTCTGAAACGATCAATAACTCCTTTTATAAAGCCGCGCTTTTCTTCCTTCAGAATATGCGTTACTCCGTCAAGCTTTACTTTCTCCTTACGCCACCCTTCCTTCGCTGCAAGTCTCGACAGGGCCATCTCAATTCCATAGCTCATTTCTTCAATATTCTCTCTTGCCCGTTCCCAAAGCGCCCTGGGGAGCACGCGCTGGCCAGACGCGAAAGGGTTGATTTTCTGCGCAATATCAGTATTCATTCGCCCGCTACTGAATACACCCACTACCATGTCGATCTCGTCATTGTGGAAAGCATTTATCAAGGTTTCGATATGCCTCTCCTGCAAACCAACCAAATCAGCATCCAAGAATAGGAACACATCGTTATGCGCTTGTTTTACTCCCTCATCCAGTGCGGCTGCCTTGCCCTTGTTTTCTAAAAGCGAAACCACCTTTACCTGAAAACACCGGGCTGCTGCTGCTGTGCCATCCGTTGAGCCGTCATCAACAACGATAATTTCATCTACTAGAGGACTGGCAACAACAGGCCTAAGGACAGCAGCAATTCGACAAGCTTCATTATACGCGGGTACTACAACAGATACTTTCATCACCTGAGAGGACATTACAACTAGCTCTGTGCCAGTATTCTAACCCTTTACGGAAGAAAAATCAATCTTTATCCAATTTGAACAAGACTGTAGCCCTCTGAATGACGCGGACTGCTCTCTTTGAACCTGAGAAAGCAAATCATTGACCAACGATCAGCAGATAGCGCTCTTCCTCTTCGCATCTCTATCTTATACCAACTCCGCGGTTAAGCAGTATTCTAGCGTAGCGGACACGTGGTGAGGTTTCACTCTGTTCTCGCTTTCCTTGGCGTTCTTTGCATCTTTGCGAGAGACCAAGCCTTTTTTCTCGCCCGTTCGTTTCACTCACTCAAGACGCCAGGAGCGCAGAGGAAGGCAGAGATATGAGTTTAAAACAAAGACATCTTACTACTAAAAGCAAAGTCATTTTACCGCAGAGGGCGCGGAGATCGCAGAGGAAGGCATAATCTTTGGTTTAAAGATTCAAAAACCATAATATCGTTGTAAAGAACAAGACAAGAGATTTATCAGTGTCTGCCTGTCGCATTCGCGACGCAGACAGGACCTCCGCGGTTAAGTAGTATTCTATCGCCAAGGACACATACTTGTTTCGTTTGGTTTCACCCTGTTCTTGGTTTCCTCTGCGTACTCCGCGGTTAGATGTCTTTGTCTTGGCAGTAAGTGGTCTTTGCTCTTAACTATATCCTTGTCCTTCTCTGCGAGCTTTGCATCTTGGTGAGAGGCTAAGCTTTTTTCTCGCCCGTTACTCATCACCCATTACTGGTTACTGTCTTTCGACGTTGGACGTTGGACCATTGTCTTCTCTCCTTCTTTTTCTTTCACTGTTCTCGACTGCCGACTCTTGACTGCCGACCGTCTTTTCAGTCTTTCTCTGGGTCACCTCTTGCCTTAACCGCGAGGAACTAAGAAAAGAAAGGAAAGACGAGGTCATCTATCCATAGTCCAAACATCTCCAAAGATTCGACGGAGGAGATGACTCATCGACAGTGCAAGGAGAAATCCCAGTGGAGGACCGCCTATCTCACCACACATCGCTCGCGACTATCTCCTCTCTTGGCCCCGTAATTCTTTGATCTCTAATCTCCCATTTCGCT
>JAUVYF010000009.1 GCA_030603215.1 Candidatus Bipolaricaulota bacterium | reverse complement strand
TTTGTTTACCGTTATGGAATATGTAGTTGTGGCATCTGTGGCGCTGTCAGGCTCGAAACCAGCAGTCGCCGAATTGATTATGAGCGCTGCTGGGCTAGCGGATACCGATATCACTTGAATCGTCGCAACCTCACAGCTTACAGTCTGGTCGCAAGTTGTTGCTGCTACGCCGATTAGCGCCACCCCCGCAACCAATAGTAACATCGTCAAACTCACCGCGAGTCTTTTCACTTGTTGCCTCCTTTTGGTAACTGGGCTGCCTTCTCTAAGAGCTAGAGCTTCGATTTGGGATTTGAAAGCTCTTATGTTGTCCTTTTGAGTAAGGCCCCTTGTTTTGCGCCCCGCCCTCTCGAGCGGTTTGCCTTTGTCTCAGAGGTTTTCTCCTTTGCTCGCCTCTGTGATTGACGTAGTTATGTTATCCCTTTCATTCACCATTCTACGACATACTGCGTTCGTTGGTCTAGAGTCGGGAGTCGAGAAGCAGTAACAAGTAATGCGTGATGAGTAACGGGGAAAGACCAGGAAGAGAAAAAACAGTTGAATAGTTGATTGGTTGAATGGTTAAGCAGGTCTAACGTCGGACACAGGTTCCGACGCTACAAACGGTCTACGCGTTCTTGCCTTTAACGTCGGGCACAAGACCCGACGCTACAGACGGTCTTACAACTGCTTCCTCACCCTCACCTAGCCTCTCCCTTCATCGAGGGAGAGGGATTATCAACAATCTTCCCTCCCCGATCGAGGGAGGGAATTGAAGGGAGGGGGAGAAAAGGACAGTGATGGGTGATGGGTAAGATAGAACCAGTCCAATGTCCAATGTCCAGCGTCCAAGGCCGAAAGACAGTAATGAGTGATGGGTAACGGGTGAAAGGTAAGAAGCAATGAAGCAGTTAAATAGTTGATTGGCTGAATGGGAAGGAAAAGGCGAGTTAAATAGTTGATTGGTTGAATGGTTAAGCAGGTCTAACGTCGGACACAGGTTCCGACGCTACAAACGGTCTACGCGTTCTTATCCTTAACGTCGGGCGCAAGACCCGACGCTACAGACAGCCTGATAACTGATAACCTTCTTTCCTGCCAACCATAATGCATGGAAAGACAGCCAGCAATCTAGAGTCGTGAGTCGCAAATAAGAAAGGAAGAACTGAAAAGCAAATAGTTGACAACCAGCGTGAGTTCTGTTGCAGATCAGTAGTTTTGGGAATCCTGTAGTGCTACAGAGGCCAGAGGTTCATCGTGGACTTTCTCAGGGAGGTGCTCCGTGACATAAGAGTAGAGGGCAAGGTTTAGCTCCTCAAGAATTGAGTGATTATTCGTCTTAGCAACGATTGCTAATCCCACAAGCAAATTCTTGTTTATTACCTCACTGCCGCATAACGTTTGCTGATCTTCCATCACTATTGCCCTCCTAGCTTCGGATATATTAAGGGAGTGAAGCTCTGATTAGGATTTACAGCCAGAGTACCGTATGCGGCAACTCTTATCTTACAGATGGTCACTTCCCAAGCCAATATACACCGCCGCCTTGTGGTGAGTCAAGCGAATGAGAGCGCCACAAAACACCGTATCTTAATACACCTCAAAGCCTTATATCAACAGCGTTTACAAGCCCTGGCAACAATACACAATAACTCTAGAACTGAGAAGGCAAGGCCCTTGTTGGCGGTGTGAGAACTTGGTCACCCTGAAACAAGGGAAGAACGCTCTGTCGCGGATGTCCAAGTTTCCTGAACACGATCAAGGACGATATGTTGAGTAGCCGCGTGTTCACTACCGTGTCTCGCCAACCACCCGGAAGGCGGTACTTCTTTTCACCCAACCAAAGACTTCGTAGATCACCTTAGCCGCGGCAACGCACGTAATATCAGCGTGGTCAAGTGGTGGAGATACCTCAACTATGTCAAGAGCTCGGACCGGCAGCTTCGAAAAGAGAACGCGCAACAGTTCCAGCACATCGCGAGTGGAAAGGCCACCCGCCTCCGGTGTACCCGTTCCCGGAGCAAAAGCAGGATCGAGGGCGTCGATGTCAAGCGTTATATATACTGCTCCCACACCTCCCAGCTGTTCCACAACATCATGCGCGACATTCTTGATTCCATGCATATAGACACTGCGTGCCGTATGTATACCAATTTCTGGATGCTCTCCAACAAACGAAAGCTCATCCTCCATAAAGGAACGGATCCCAACCATTGACAACTTACGGGACTTCATGTTAGGAAGTTCCAAAACACGGCGTTCTGTACATGCATGCGACCAGCGGTGTCCCTCAAATGTATCGGCAAGATCGAGATGCGCGTCGATGTGGACCACCCCAAACTCTCCCTTTATCGATTTGCTGAATGCCCTGGTAAGTGGGATCGTCACAGAATGGTCCCCGCCTAGGAATAGCGAGAAAGGATGACGCAAGACCCTAGCTGCACGCTCTTCAACTGTACCAAAATATCGCTGCCAGTCTACGTCACTAACTACATCACCATAGTCGAAGATACGTAGGCCACTAAGAGAGACTCCCTCCTCAGTGGCTGGCGCAATGTGGGGTGTCAGCTCACGGATTCTCCGTGGAGCAAAGGCGGACCCCTTACGAAAACTGCTTGCTCTGTCAAATGGAACCCCCAGCACACCTATTTCCGCCTCAGGATCACTGCTCTTCAGACCGCTCCACGCTCTTCGGTGACTGGGTTCAATCGTGTTAGAGGACATCATTGTTCCCATTGTAAGGCATCTCTACAGCTTGGCAAACTCGTGTGCAACACAACACCGCAAACCGATTGCTTAGCCATAGCATACGCTTATGTCCATCTCTCACTTTTCTCTCCCTTTCTGGTAGTGAACAGAGCAACAATACTGTTCATAGGCAGGCAAACCCCGAATATGTAAGGCACAATGAGTATTGTTCTCATACAGCATGAAACCGCCTCGCTCCGGCTCATGTCCGCCCATTATCTATCCTATCTATAGGCCTTTTGGCATCCTCTACTACGGTAGGTTTTCAACGAAACCCCATAATACCAACAAAGATCCTTAGTTGCTCGTGGTCAGATCGTGGGTTGAGCAGCTATTGAGGGAGTTTGTTTACTGCAATGACAGCGTCTTCACTCAGCACATCGGCATACACCTGCGTTGTCTGGATGGAGCGATGACCGAGCTGTTTTTGGACGAGGCGTATATTGTACTTTGACGCGCGGTAGAGGAGTGAAGCGTACGTATGACGGCAGGAGTGGATCGAAAAGCGAGAAGGGAACCCAAGCACGCATGCATTGGTTTTAAAGATCCGGTAGACTGCAGTACGAGTCAGCGGCCCTCCACCGCGGGAGGAGATGAATAGACTAGCAGAAGCCCTGATGGACTGCGCAGTTTTCTCTTTCCAGGCAACAAACTCGATCAAGTGCTGCCGTAGCGGGTCTCCCAAGTTGACCCCTCTCTTCTTGTGACCCTTTCCGTCGCGCACAATTAGCGAGCCATGCTCTTCTCCTAGGATGATATCCCCTATCCTAAGGGAACAGATTTCGGATACACGCAAGCCAGTATCTAGCGCCACATGAAGGATAGCCCAGTTTCTGACAGCATTTCTCTCCCTGCTAGTCGCGCGTTCTCTACAATGGTTCTTTAATTTCGACACCTGTTCAAGCGTAAGAAAATCCTCCTGGGTTATCTCAAGAGACATCGATCTCTCCTTTTTCTTGCATGCACAGGCTACAAAGATTTGGAGATGTTTATGTGGACACGTGTCGCAACAAAAGATTACTTTTGTTGCGAATTACCACTACGCGTCCCTAGAAGCCCCTATTCTTGCCAGCTACACGACTTTCACCCACATCTCCACTAAGGACCTCAAAGCCTAGGTTTCCCCCGGTTGACCTCATAGAAGCCATTTATGAGCCTCTCATGCGATTGCCATATGCCTGCTCGGGATCAGCTCTGCAAGCACTGTAAACTGGACACCTAGAAAAGATCGAGAACGAAGCACCCACAAAGGCCTCTGTTTCTAGCAGGCCAACAGGGATAAGTAAGTATTCGATATTGCCGGCAGGGTTCCGCTGAACCTCGACGAAGGGATTACCCTAGCTCAGATCGATTTCCTGCTTCATGTCTTCCCACCATTCATGACGCTGTTCTGACTTACCAGGCGTAAGGTTACCCTCTTCCAGTAGAGCTACTCGTTTTCGGAGGAATGCGATCTCGTCCCTTAGTATGGCGACTAATTGGTCCTGTTGCTCACGATTGACTGGGTTTTGTGCGGAACTGCCAGCTATGTGTACTCCGGTAAGTGCGTTCACACCCCTCGAATGTCGTATAACATCGCCCGCCTCGTGGAGCGTTAGTCCGGTATCGTACAACTCTTGAAGTTGCCCCAGCAGGCCGAGCCCTTCCTTGGTAATAAGGATCTGGTTGTTTGGCCCATGTCGCAAACAACTACTGAGAATACCTCTTATTGCGCTAATACGGTTGCGCACTTGGTTGGCGGTTTCTAGGCCTAATAGCTTTCGCAGATCACTAATCGTGTACATATCCACCTCAAGAGTTACAATAGGATATCGGTAGGCAATAAGCAAGTCGATCGCAAATAATGAGGAGAACACGCGTGATTCCATAGATAGATGATCGGCGGAAACTGGTTGACAACAGGTGAATAGGGAGTGATACCCTTTTAAAGATGTTACCCGAGTAAGGTAGTTACCCGAATCAGGGAAGAAAAGTGAGAGTTAAGTAGTTGAGGTAGTTGGCACTTGTCAATTGAACTGCGCTAAGGATGAACTAGCCAATCAGTGAGAGGAAGAGGTGAGCCAGCGAATGTGGAGTGATGACCCCGGAAAGGTACTTACGCAGGCAGCCAACATCGTTCAGAGCGGCGCCATTTGTGATGAATGCCTGGGGCGCGCCTTTGCACAGCTCGGACATGGTCTTGCGAACAGCGAGCGCGGGAAGTCTCTACGAATCATACTTTCTATGCTCGGGATAGAGGATAAAGCGGGTTCATGCTGGATTTGTGAGGGTTTCCTTAGAGATGTGGATTCCTGGGCGAGTCGTGCTGTTGCATTGTCTAGTGGAATCAACTTTGACAGTTACCTATTTGGCGTGAAGCTTACCCCAAGACTTATCGAGATGGAAAGGCTGTTTAGTGAGCGATTCTGTACGAACCGTGCCGAGTCACTCAAACACGCGATAAATCGTAGGATTGGCAAAGCATTTGAGGCACAGGTTACACATGGGACGCTTGATATTGAGAAGCCTCATCTTTCCTTTGTTATTGACCTTGTCCGGAATACGATCGAGCTTCGGGTTCTTTCCCTATTTATCTACGGGCGGTATCAAAAGCTGACGCGTGGGATTCCTCAGACTCGCTGGCCGTGCCGTCACTGCAGGGGCAAAGGATGCGATCACTGCAATTCCACAGGAAAGCAATACGAAGAATCAGTAGAAGAGCTTATGGAAAAGGCATTTCTGGACGCAGCAGGCTCGAATAGCGGCCACTTGCACGGAGCCGGACGGGAAGACATAGATGCTCGTATGCTTGGGTCCGGCCGGCCATTTGTGCTCGAGGTTTGTTCGCCGCGTAGGCGTGAGCTGGATCTTGTATCGCTTCAGGCTGAGGTTAACAAGACGCAAGGAGGCAAGATAAGAATAGGGAAGTTGAAGTTTGTTTCGCGCATGATGGTATCGAAGATCAAGGAGATACGCGCAGCCAAGACATATGAGGCGCTGGTGTCATTTGAAGGCGATATTTCTAGCGGTAGCCTGCGTGAAGCATTGTGTAAGCTTGTCGGAGAGATCAAACAGCGAACTCCGCAACGAGTTGTTCATCGCCGGGCTGACCTGACACGTACTCGCAGGATCCATGAAATCGGAGGAGAGCTAGTATCCCCCCATCAGGCAAACATCACGGTGAAGAGCGAAGGAGGTCTGTACATTAAGGAACTTGTCTCAGGTGATAATGGTCGTACAGCGCCAAGTCTGGCTAGTTGCCTTGGAATTGCTGCTCATGTCATTGCGTTAGATGTAGTCGAAGTAACCTCGTCCCTGTTTCCATATTGAGCAGATGGTTGCAAGTAGGTGTTCTAATTGCGTAAGGTTTGGCGGTGAAAGCAATGGCAAAAACAGAAAGGGAGACGAACTGGGACTTAGCAACAACGGATGTTTCTCATCTCCTGCAGATCTACTATCGTGAGATATCTCGCTTTCCTCTTCTAACCGCAGAGGAGGAGCGCAAACTAGCCCGGTCTATGGCCAAAGGAATAGATGGAGCGCGACAACGGTTAATCATTTCCAATCTTCGCTTAGTCGTTAAGATAGCTCAAGGGTATGCTGATTCTGGCGTTGACCTTATTGACCTTATTCAAGAAGGCAATCTTGGTTTGATTGAGGCCATCGATCGCTTTGACGTTGAACGGGGCTATAGGTTAAGCACATATGCGACTTGGTGGGTGCGCCGTGCTATTCTTTCGGCTATTACTGAATACTCGCGAATGATCCGTATACCTGACTACTTGTTCCGTGCTCTGCGCCAGCTGAAACAGATTCGAGACTTGTCTCAAGGTAAGGCAGAGACAAATGAACAAGAGATCACAACGATTAGTGGTCTCTCGGTGGAGCGTTTGGAACAAATCGAGAGAAAAGTGAGGGATCTGCGTTCCTTGGATCAGCTTGTTGGAGCTAGTGGCGAAGAGACACTGGAAGAAGTATTAGAAGACACAACTACACCGGGGCCAGAAAGGGAAGCGCTGCGACTTCTCTTTCAGGAAGAGCTGCGCGACATCATCGACTACATTCCCGCACGACAAGCCTCTGCGCTGCGTCTGCACTACGGACTGGAAGATGGGATACCTTACTCTTTGGCCGAAGTAGGTAGAGTGATGGAAATAAGCCGCGAACGTGCGCGTCAACTTGTACAAGAGGGATTGGCCAAGGTTACCGCGAAGTGGAGCTATCGCAGCTTGGAGTACTTTCGCAATCTGTTGCTAGAATGAGCACTCCCCACTCGCCAACAGCTTAACACCATATTCATCTTTCCTTCAGCTAGCCTCTCCACGCCTCGAGACAGAAGAAACTGCTCGGCTCAAAACGATAACACTAGCGAAACTTTGAAACCATCAACACGCCAAGGATGAATACTGCATTCAACCCTTTCCGCATTGCTGGGTTCGCAAGCGAAAGATGTTTGTGCTCCAATGCTACTGATCGATAAGGGCGTAAAACTCCTCTTGGCTAAGAATCTTCACTCCAAGGCTCCGTGCTCTGGCTCCTTTTGATCCCGGATCTACACCCATTACTACATAGTCAGTCTGAGAGCTAACTGTACCGGACACTCTTCCTCCGAGATTCCTAACCCGTTCGGCTGCTTCATCACGGGTCATACTAGGAAGTGTGCCGGTAAAGACAAATCGTTTCTCTACCAGGTGCCCAAGCTGGGCTTCCTCGCCCTTGATCTCTACCCCACAGGCAACAAGTTCTTCTATCACAACACGATTCTCCTGATTGGCGAAGTAATCAATGATAGCAGTAGTAGTGGACGGTCCAATCTCTGGAATTGCGAGAAGCTCCTCCTTGCTTGCACTTTCCAATCGGCCAAGAGTTCCAAAGTGTCTGGCAAGTATTCGAGCCGTTTGCTGACCAATTTCTGGGATTCCTATGGCAAAGAGAAGCCTCTCCAGGGTTATCGATCTACTGTCTCGAATTGCTGCAAGGAGGTTATCCGCTGACTGCGGCCCCATCCTCTCGAGCGAGATCAGGGTCTCTCGATCGAGGCGGAAGAGCTGGCTTGGCCGCCTCGTTAGCCCTTTCTCAACTAACTGGTTTACAACCTTTATTCCCAATCCAGCGATATCAAATCCCGCTTTTCCAGCAAAGTGGACAATTGATTGCTTGATGCGCGCCGGGCAAGAGATATTCACACAGCGACGGGCTACCATCCCTTGTTGGCGGATGATCACGCTTCCGCAGCTCGGGCAAACAGAGGGCATTCTAAAAGGCAACTCATCTCCGCTCCTATATTCAGTCAATGACTTCACAACTCCCGGGATTACATCTCCAGCTCGTTGAACTATCACCGTATCTCCGGCGCGGACGTCCTTACGTTCTACCTCATCTTCGTTGTGTAGAGTAGCGCGAGAGATTTCTACTCCATACAAGCGTACTGGTTCCAGGATTGCCACTGGAGTGAGTATTCCTGTGCGACCAACCTGAACGATAATCTCTCTTATTTTCGTGATGGCTTGCTCCGCTTGAAATTTCCCCGCAATTGCCCACCGAGGAGAATGTGATACCCTACCCAGGATCTTGCGTAACGCGAACTCGTTAACCTTGATCACCACTCCATCGGCTTCGTAGGGCAGTGACTTCCTCCTTACCTGAAAGTCGTTGTAAAAACTGATCCCTTCTTTAATTCCACTGCAGAGCCGGTAAAGTGGATTGACGCGCAATCCTAACTGGCAAAGTACTTCTAAGAGTTGCTCCTGAGAGCTAATTCTGATGCCCTCTACTCGACCAATGTCATAGCAAAACATTTTCAACGGCCGTGTGCTAGTAATTCGTGGATCCAGTTGGCGAAGTGAGCCTGCTGCTAGGTTTCTTGTGTTGGAAAAAATAGGGAGGCCCGCGGCGACTTGCTTTTCGTTAAGTTGGAGAAGGTCGTCTCTTTCAACGTACACTTCTCCTCGCACTTCAAGCACCGAAGGGACGGCCACGTGAGACCTCCTCAGACGCAGAGGAATGCTACGGATAGTACGTAAGTTAGCGGTAACATCCTCGCCGTTTGTTCCATCCCCGCGCGTAGACCCACGCGCAAGAGAACCATTCTCATACACGAGTTCAACAGAAACACCATCAAGCTTTGGCTCAGCTATGTAGCTAACCCTATCTACATCAAGCAGCTTGCAGACTCGTTTGTCAAATGCGTTGATTTCGCCCAGCGTAAAGGCGTTGTCTAGACTAAGCATGGGGATAGCATGCACTATTGTACGAAACCCTTCAGCGGGCGAAGCGCCAACACGTTGAGTAGGAGAATCTGTGGTAACAAGTTGGGGATGTAAGCTCTCTAGTCTTTGTAGCTCCCGGAACAGAGAATCGTATTCGGCATCGCTTATCTCCGGCCGATCAAGGACATGATAGATGTAGTTATGGTGCCGAATCCGCTCCCGTAGCTGTTCAATCTTTCTATCTATCTGACTCCTCATCTTACATAGAGGGTGGCGTGTAAACGGACGATTGTCAAGCGAAAACGAGCACAGTGGCTTAAATAGCAGAGGGGCACATTTGCTTAGTTGAGAACAGGTCACCTATTGTAATAGTATAGGCTTGGGATCTTGCTTATCAGAGATGTCAGGCCATAGTGCCCCAGTGAACAGCTTAACTGTGGACAACATGCCTGGTCGACAAGGGCAGATCAGAGTACTGCGAGGTAGATTCTAATGGAACTAGCTCTACAATTCTTAGCACTGTTTGTAGGAATAGGAATTGGTTTCCTTGCTTCATACATGCATAACACCAGTAAGAGGACCCGACTAAGAGAGCGCCTTGCTGTTGCCGAAGATAGAGTTGTGGAAGATGAACGCCTGCGTGAGGAAAACATAACACTCAAGATCCAACAGGCTCAATCGCAGAAGGAACACCAACTTGATTCAGAAAAGGCGCGATGGGTAGAAGAGGCGCAAGAACGGCTGCGAGAAGCATTCGAGGCCTTGGCTAGTAAGGCGCTACGATCGAACGCTGATGCATTCTTGAAACGCAGCCACGAGCAGCTTAACACCCTTCTTACTGGGATAAAGGGTGATTGGGGCACGCAAAAGGAAGAAGTAAGAAACCTTGTTCAGCCACTCGAAAAGACCCTGGTAACCATGGACATGCAGCTACGGACACTGGAGGAAAAACGCGAGGGAGCGTATAGAAGTCTAGAGCAACATCTTGCTTCCCTTTCGCAGGCTCATACCCAGCTTAGGGACACAACCGTTACCCTTGCGCAAGCCCTTCGATCATCTACTGTGCGAGGGCAGTGGGGGGAGTTCCAGCTGCGACGCGTAGTAGAACTTGCTGGTATGACGGCAAATGTAGACTTCGCCGAGCAAGTTACAACTGATAAGGGTAGACCAGACATGATCGTGTACCTTCCTAATAAGGGAATCCTACCAGTCGACGCTAAGACGCCAATGCAGGCCTATTTCGACGCCGTAAAGGCTAAGACCGAGGAAGAACGCAAGATGAAGCTAAGAGCCCACGTTCAAGCGATCCGACAGCGAGTACGGGAACTCGGGCGTAAGCAGTATTGGGCCCAGTTTGAGCAAGCGCCAGAGATTCTCATCATGTTTGTGCCAAGTGAACCCTGCCTTGCAGCCGCTTTTGAGCTGGATGCCGAACTTCTGGAATCTGCTATTAGCAGACACATACTAATCGCAACACCACTAAGCCTGCTCGGCCTTCTTCGAGCAGTGGCGTATGGATGGCAACAGCATGAGATCGCTGATAATGCTCAGCAGATTGCTAGGCAAGGCCAGGAATTATACGAACGCATAGTCACTTTCGTCCACCACCTGCAGAACACGGGCAAGTGCTTGGGACAAACAATCAATGCCTACGATGCCGCCGTAGGATCACTGCAGCAGCGACTACTCCCTGCCGCAAGACGCTTTAAGGAACTGAACGCGGAAACAAAAGACCTCCCCGAACCCTTGCCTATAGAGCGGAAGGTACGGCATATTCCCCCCACAAACCCTGAAGAGTAGTGCTGCAAGAGGAGTCAGGTGGAATATTGGGGCTGCTATCGCGAACTGGTCATCTCGCTGTGACATGATACACGCCAAGCTAGAATTGTTCTTCTGTTGAGGGTGAGCATATGAGAACGTTTCTCAAACTTCTGTTCGTTGCCACAAGCATTTCCATCGTTATTGCATCATACGCAACAGGAGATGAAGCAGTACTTCATCCGTCGCTACGCAGCATTCTCCAGCAACTAGCCCAAGACACGAGTATTAAACTTGGCGGCTTTGTCAGCCATCTACAGATATTCCCATTGAAACGCACGACGAGCACTCATGTTGATCCAGTTGAATGGCAATTTGGAGTATTGGTGCAAACGCATCAGGGGTTGTTTGGGCGAACCTTCCTTGGTATTCCCATACTGGTGAATACGGGAACTATTATCGGTATGCAAGTTAGCGTAACAGAGCTGTTACTCCTGGCCAATTCGCCGCAAGTTGTCTACATTGAGCCCTCATGGAAGACAGAGCCAAAACTCGATTACAGCGTTCCCGTAATAGGGGCCGATCAATTACACTCAGCCGTACCACCACTAACAGGAGAAGGAGTGATTATCGGCTCAGTAGACACAGGGATCGATTATTCGCATCTTGACTTCCGTTATGATTCAGACGGTGATGGCATCGAAGAATCGTCTCGCATCTTTTCTATCTGGGATCAAACTAGTGGTTCTCTAGGCGCGTATTATGGCAATGACGAGATCGAAAGTGACATCGCCCTTGGGCTCGGTCCGGAAAGCGGACAGGTCCATCAAGCAGACACAAACGGTCACGGGACACATCTGATGGGAATTGCGGCAGGTGATGGATCGTCGTCTGATACCGGCCTGATTGGAGTGGCTCCGGAGGCGACAATCGTTATGGTCAAGACCTCTTTCTACACCTTGGATATTATCAGCGGAGTGAGATATATCTTTGAACAAGCAGATATGCTTGGTCTGCCAGCCGTAGTAAATCTGAGCCTAGGTGGGCACGAAGGGCCACACGATGGAACGAGTTTGTTTGAGCAAGGCCTATCCGAGCTAGCACAACAATATGGGCAGGCAATTGTTGTATCCGCAGGGAATGAGGGTGATGCGAACATCCACGTAGGGCAGGAGCTTCACGGAAACTCTTTTACCTTCACCATCAATCCTATTTCTCCTTCGCTTAAGCTGCAGCTATGGTATCCGGGTGAATCCAGCTTCTCCCTTACCGTCACCTCACCAGTTGGTTCTTCGTTGACAGTAGACACAGGCAGCTACGCAAGCTCTCAAGCGGAGAATCTATATGTGGACAACGCTTCTGATGGGACAAACCCAAATAACGGAGATAATGAGATCCAGGTGTCTTTGATCGGGGTAACTCCGGGAAGCAGGTGGAGCTTCACGATAACCGATGAAGGCGGCGGCGGTCGGTTTGACGGATGGATTATCACAAACACGGGCGCCACAATTCTTGAAGGAGATACACACTGTACGATTGACGAACCAGGAAACGCATACGGCGTAATCACTGTAGGGTCATTCAACACCAAGGAATTGCCCGATTTCCCTACGGAGAATGGAATTGGCGAGATCTCTTATTTTTCCAGCCGGGGGCCGACTCGGGATGGGCGACAAAAACCGGAACTTACGGCTCCAGGAGCATGGATAGCTGCCGCTCTATCCAGTAACAGTTTCAGGGAAGGCTTGCCCGACCCAATGCATACCCTGCTCAGAGGAACCAGTTTCTCTGCTGCCCATGTGAGCGGCGTAATAGCATTGATGCTTTCGTACAATCCACAGTTGATCAACGAAGAAATAAGAATGAAACTCATGGAGACTTCTGCAAGTGACGCATTTACCGGGCTCATCCCTAACACAAGTTGGGGATATGGAAAGGCAAATGCTTACGAAGCGGTCACTTCGATATACGATCCCGAGGAAAGCGAAACATATTCTCCTACAGTAACCGTGTCAAGCAATCCTGTCAGGAACCGTGCTCTGTTTACGTACACGCTCCCCGAAGGAGCAACACAGGCAACGCTACAAGTCTACAATATTGTAGGAGCATTGCTTTTCCAGCAGGAGGTTGACCCAGAATCCAGCCAATATGAATGGGATCTTATTGACAGCCTGGGCAGACTACTGGCAAATGGACTCTACTTGTATACGATCATGGCTGGGGGTAACTCCTCGGAGATAGGGCGATTGGTGATCATCAGATGATCTCGCGGCGCATGCCATGGGCGGTACTCCTTATGTTGCTTCTTGTCTCTGTAATGGCGCCGGGAGAGGATTTTGCGAACGTTGCGGCTATCTTCCAATTGGCAACAGGAACACGTTCCATAGGAATGAGTAATACCCTTATCGCCCTGGCGGATGACGAGAATGCCATATTTTCTAACCCAGCAGGCTTAGGCGCTATCAAGGATATCCGATTCACTTCCTTGTTCTCGCGGCCCTTCGGAGCCTTCAGCTATGGAGCAGTTGGTATCGCTGTTCCCCATTTCGGGATTGTGGGGATGCAACTAGATTCGGGATTGATCACGACTGAAGAAGGGGCTTTTCGTTACGTAAGCCAGGCGGCAACCATCTCGGTCGGTGTTGCAGCTGGTGTCTTTGCCCTAGGCGCCCGAGCAAAGATCTATCGTCTTTCCCAGCCCTTGTCCGGACAAGGATGGGCGATTGATCCCGCTTGTCTTATTACGATCAATCGTGTGAAAATTGGCGTTATCGTGGAGAATCTTATTTCAGGAGACCTTGCTTTTGAGAACGGTCATGATGAACATTGGCCTACCAGGGTTAACATTGGAGCTGCCCTGACCATGCAGCCGTTCCCTGCAGCCTATTGGAACTTGGCAGTGAGCATTGCAGACATTCTCGCTGCCAAGCCGCAGATAACAGGAGGCGTTGAGGTGTGGATGGAAGACTTTGCAGCGAGGATTGGCTATGCCACAAGTCAGTCCACAATTGGCTTAACGCTGCGTTTCGAAACTTATCAAGTCGATTGGGCTTACGTTTTGCACGCAGATCTTCCTGATAGTCACTATCTGTCTCTCACATTCAGGTTCTAGAAGGAGAAAGTGAAACTGCGCTATTTGGTGATCGTTACATTGCTTGTAATTGGGGTTTCCTTGCTATCTCAGGGACAGGAGCAGACCTTTGAAGCTACCATCACTGGAGAGAAGACCTGGCACCTACGCTATGGTTTCGGCTCCCCGCACGGATTAGCTCAGGCTGGCATGGCTCCAAATCAGCTACATCTTGATCAGTCACTCGCTGTAAACATTACAGGGAAAGCACTTTCCTTTCTTACAATCAATGCTCAATTTGACGATCAGAAACCCATGAACATGCAGTCGTTGACAGTTGACCTAGACGCTGGCGATTTGCAAGGCACATTCGGTGATTTTCCTATCTCCCAGCAGAACACTTTTCTGGCTTACAATAAGGAGCTCAGAGGCATACGCCTAGATTATCAGATGGGCAAAGCACGACTATCTGGTATTCTCTCTCAGGTTGAAGGGATCTCGGAATCAAAGACATTTGTCGGCCGAACAGCGCACGAAGAGATGACTTTCTCTTTGTATTCTCCTGAACAACCGTGGGTTAGACAGCCATACTTGCTCAACCTTCAGGGGTTGTACCATTTTGAGCTAGAAGAGCCTTTCATTGAAGGGTTCTCCATCGCGACCATTGAGTTGGTGGCCAATCAAGCCCTGAACTCCCACCTTATCGCCTACGGGCTTGGCTATCTATTTGAAGATATCACTAAATCTCCATCTCAAGACCTTTCCAGAACACGTTTTTCTGTTGTTAGCAGAGAGCAAGACTTCCTCATCCTCAAGAGCGAGCCGCAAATCCTGTTGCGAAGGTGGGTACAGGAGTACATCAGACAATACAACGAGGAGACACAGCTTGATGATTCGGAAGAGAAGCGCTATCCATTCATTATCGGAAGCGACTATGAACAAGCCTTTCTTAATCACCTTATGTCTTTCTGTTATCTAGAAGTTGAGGGAAGTGAATATCCGCTTACGACGGGAAAACAACAGCGTTTCTATTATCTTGGCCACACTGACCTGAAAGAGGGCTCGATCGTGGTGGAAGTAAGCTTACATGGCGGGACGTTTCTGCCGATCACTGAAGCCGATCTGCCCGAATATAATGCATACCCATTTCTTAGTGAGGGAATCATTGAATTTGACTTCCCTGAACAGTTCTTTCGGGAAGCGGAGAACGCGGCAAGAGTCTCATTTGACTACGCCGTGTCTGGAGATGTGTTCATTCTTGGGCTATCTATTGTGCAAGGAAGTGAGAAGGTCTACCTAAATGGAGAACTTCTCAAGCGTGACATAGATTACTCTATTGACTACGAAGTTGGCGTGCTGATATTGTTCCTTGAAGTAGCCGAGGAAGATACGATCCAGATTGACTACGAACGTTTCCGTGGCGGCCTGGGAAGCGGCGCTGAGTATTCACGCAACTTCTACGGGCTTACCCTTGAGCTTCCTGCCACTGAATCGCTTGACTTCAGATTGAGCCTACTGCAAGCTGCTGATAATCCTATGCCGCTTAGTGACCCCGCAAAGGCCCATACTATGCCAAACACTCACACTATCTCCGGGGTGAGCGGAACAATTGACTTGGATGGCTTCCGTGCTAATGTTGTGCTCGGATATAGTAATGATTCCTTCCCACTCGATGACAATCTGCGGCTAAATCTTCCCAATCTGGTAAGCACGATCTTGGTTCTTCCTCAGTATGTTCTTGTTGGGAACTTGAATGGGATTAGCGCATATAGCAACGGCTTCTGGAGAAACTACACCGCCGGAGCCGGTCTTTCCGGAAATCGAGTTCGCGACATGGTAAGCGATGGAAACAGTGTATATATTGGCACCGACTCAGGGCTTACAGTACTCCATTTGGAGGGAGTATCCCCGCTGGCCCACGTCGAGAACTGGCAGCGCTTTTACGAAAACGATGGCCTGCCAAGTTCAGAAGTCCGCGCGCTTGCGCTTGTCGGCGAAACCCTGTGGATCGGAACCACAGGTGGCTTAGCGCGAGTCAAGCCAGAAGAAATCGAAACCGCTGAGGCTTGGAAAACGTACACCCCTGATCTATTTCCGGATATGAGAGGCATTCTCGCGCTTGCTGGAGATAACACCACACTGTATATCGGCACAGATCACGGTTTATTCTCCTTTGACATAGCAAGAGAAGAAATGACTGAACTTCACGGGATGAGTGACATCGCAGTTGGAAATCTAGTGCTGATTGACAGACTCCTGTATGCTAGCTCAGAGATTGGACTTCGTTCCTTTGATAAGGGAATGGGTTGCGGGTGGCTTGTATTTGGCAAGGCAGTTCGGGCGACCGCCATGGTCAATGGAGATATATGGTACGCGACTGATCACGGTCTTTACCGTGTCTCGGACCAGAAACCGTTCATCGATGATTGGTCGATAACCGCGCTGACTAGCTCAGCAGACGGGGATTTATGGATTGGAAGCCGCGCAGATTCTAGCTATCAATTGAACGTGTGGCGGGCCAATAGTGAGCTAGAAACGTTCACCAATTACGTAATGGGAATCGATGGGCGCGACAAGACCAGGTTTAGAGATATCCCAGCAGACGAGCATAGATACCAGGGGTTATTCGCTAGAGCAAGTTTCAACCGCGACGTAGGTACATTCAGAATCTCTGGAGACTTCGAGAGTGTCGCTCCAGGTTTCTCGTCCATAGGCCGTCCAGGCCGCCGCGATGTAACCGGTTGGAATGTTTCAGTAGCTGCCACTTTGGCAGAAGGGATCACTATCCTTGCTTCCCATGGTTATCATATGATTGACCAGAGGAGCGACGAGCAAAGGGACATCATGGATAACCAGCTGTCCTTTGCATGGCAATTTGGTCCCCTATTCAGCTTTTCCCTAAGAAGCGAAATGGTGGATGATGATTGGCTACACATGGGAGCTGATAGCACAGCTCTTTCTTACAGCGTTGGCCTACAAAACGGATTCTTTGACGATACTCTTTCGCTTGCCGTAGCCTGGAATGATTCGTTTGAGACAGCTATCTCCCAAGATTATTACCGCCGGGACAGCGGGCTTAGCTTTACGGGAACCTACCAGATACTCTCCGGATTCTCTATCGCGGGAAGCTGGGAATACCCACTGATTCTTGATGCGACCGGTGCACAGAGAAGCGAGAAGAGAAACCTCTCCGTTAGCCTGTCCCGCAGCCTTGGCGAGGTGGTTAATGTAAGCGGAAAGTATGAGCTGTCTGCCAGCCGCTTCCTGTCCGATGAGAGTCTTTTCATGATTCATACCGCGTCCATTGACCTTGGCTTCAACGAGTTTGCTCTTCTTGGCCTGAGATTTCTACCCATACTGAACCTTGAATTTGAGACACAGGCAGGAACTATCGCCTGGGATGGACGAGCTAGTGTACGCGTAGAGCTAGATGCAGTCTTTGCTCAAGTTGCCTACCGCAAGAAAGTGCTACAAGTTCCGCAAGGGCAGGTGCAATACGATGATACCTTTACCTTAAGCCTCGGGTATTCAGGCATTCCATACCTCAGGCCAACTGTTTCCTATACCAGAGGTGTCAACATTGTTGTTTACAAGGACGAAACACGTTCCAGCGGGGATCATATCCTTACTGGGCGGCTTTTGTGGGCACCGCCACAGGCTAACCACCGCAATGATCTCTCCTTAGCGCTTAGGGTCAATGAGAGTGATGAGATCACCGCTTCTGTACTAAACACCTTTTCCTACACCATCTCCCAATACACTTCTGCGCGGCTTAGCCTTGATGGACGCTACAAGATTAGTGAGACTGCGACTGGAAACAATCTTAGCTTAACCCTTGGCGGGATTGTTGACTACAGGCTTTCCGATTCTTGGCATGCTTCGCTTGCTGTCTCTTACATCGCGGGAGAAACACATACAACCAAGTTCTATCATAGCGTATTGTTTAGTCTTTTCATCGCAGCACAGTTCTAGCCAAGCAAAGCAACCATCAGGTTTCTAGGAGAAGGCGCTTAACGATGCAGGCCATTTGAGCCAAATCCTGGCTAACAAGCGTTCAAGTGGCGGCCCTATTCACCGCCAAGTATAATACAGACTTATCTATAGGCTATAAAGAGGATATTAACGTGAACAAGAAGAAGGTGCTCGTCTGTAGTGCCTGGCCATATGCCTCTGGGGTTCCCCATCTGGGAAACTTGGTTTCTTCGCTGCTTTCAGGCGATGTGTTCGCTCGATATTACCGACTACGCGGGCATGAGGTTCTCTACGTATCAGGAACCGATACGCACGGGGCACGAATTGAGTACGAAGCGACGAGACTCGGTATATCTCCGGCTCAGCTATCTCTACAGCAACACAAGGAGATACTCTCCGTAATTGATGCATTTGGCATACAATTTGACAGCTATACCACTACAGAGTCGCCAACACATAAACACTTTGTGCGTAACATCTATCTTCAAATGGAGCAGCAGGGCTACATTACTCGTGCACGGGAAAACAGAGCCTACTGTGGTCGGTGTCAGATGTTTCTGGCTGATCGGTTCATTACTGGTATTTGCCCCCGTTGTGGCGCGAACGGAGCAATGGGAAACCAGTGTAGCTCATGTGGGGCAATGCTTGAACCGGAAGAGTTGATAGATCCTGCCTGCAGTATTTGTGAACAGGGCAACATCGAGTTTCGTTTGAGTCAGCATTGGTACCTCGATCTGCCAAAACTGACACCCCTGTTGACCAGTTATGTCAATGGAAGGGAGTTTCGGAAGAACGTTTACCGATTCACGAAACAGATGTTGGACGAAGGTCTACGGCCCAGGGCAATGACCCGGGATATTTCCTGGGGAATTCCCGCCCCCTTTGCGGGAGCGGAGGAAAAGGTTATCTATGTATGGGGTGAAGCTGCTCTAGGCTATGTTTCAGCAACAATCGAACACTTCGGGGGAGAAGATAAGTGGAAGGAGTTTTGGTTCGGCGACGATGTTTGGCAGATTTACACGATGGCCAAGGATAATATTCCGTTTCATACGCTGATTTTCCCGGGGCAACTGCTTGCTTCTGGCGAGGGATATCATCTTCCGGATCAGATTGCCGCTACAGAATACTTGAACTGGATTGACGGAAGCAGGTTTTCCAAGAGTCGTAGTGTTGGGCTTTACTGCGATCAAGCAGCCCAGGTAATGGATCCTGAGCTATGGCGCTTCTACCTGCTTCACAATCGGCCAGAGGAACGCGACGTTAATTTCTCGTGGCAGGAATTGGGAAAGGCTATCAATGGAATCTTCATCTCCAATGTGGCCAACCTTGCTAATCGTGTGCTTTCCTTCATTCAAACTCGCTACAAAGGAGAAGTCCCCTCCAATGATCTCGACCCCGAAGTTATTGAACATATAGCAACGGCAATTTCAAACTATGAAGCGGAGATGGCCGCAGGAAATTTGAGCCGCGCTTTGCGTACTACCTGTGCTTTGGCGGTTTTCGGGAATGAGTATTTTCAACGTAAGGAACCCTGGTCATCTGATGATCGGCGTGCAGTAACAAGCGCCTTCCATCTCGTGAAGGCAATGACGGTGACGCTCCTACCGTTTGTTCCTCGATTTGCTGGTTCCGTTCTTGCAGCTATGGGGATCTCTTGCCCGTCTTGGGAAACAATAACAAGGGTAGCCGACAAAAAGCCACTTACCAAGGAGCGCGTCCTTATCCCTCCCATTGACATAGATGAGATAGAAGAACGCACTAGACCACCAAAAGCGGACTAGAATATCACTTGAGCTGGTTATCGGCACCTGATCTTATCTTAGTGGGCGAGCAGTCTCGCGGGTAGATTCCGCTAGTTGTGATGGACCTGGAACACAATCTCTTGATCCAACGGTAGCAGCGCCTAGCGTTGGTAGCTGATGAGAAATCATAAGTTGGGTGGGTGTATTGAAAAACAAGAAGTAGCCTGCTAAAATCTGTGTTACTTGAGGTGCTGGAAATGTATGCGGTAATTCAAACAGGTGGAAAACAATATCGAGTCGAAGAGGGAATGCTCTTGGAGCACGAGCTGATTCAGGGCCTTGATTCTGGAAAGCCAGTAGAATTCAACAAGGTTGTTCTTCTCGTTGACGACAGCGGTGCCCATGTAGGAACTCCTTACTTAGATGGTGCGGTAGTCAAAGGTAAGGTACAAGCGCAAGCGAAGTCGAAAAAGATAGTTGTCTACAAGTACAAGAGCAAGACGGGATATCGGCGCAAGCGTGGTCACCGTCAGCCGTTTATGACAACACTAATTACTAAGATAGAGCCGTAGAGGAGATAAAGTGGGCGAAGTCCTTGTCAGACGCGATGAAGATGGCAGACTTGTTGGCTTTACGCTGCAAGGAATGCAAACAGACACAACCGCTTCAGCAAGTGCGGTACACTTGTTGCGGGCAACGGCTGCCTCGGTGAGTGGTTATTTGCATATTAGACCGACCTTCTCAGCGGGAAAGGAATTCGTTCTGACGATTGACCGAAGTGATCCCCATTTGGACAGGGAAATAGATGCGATTATGGAGACTCTGCTGATTGGGCTAAAGATGTTAGATGAAGAATACCCCCATGATCTTGTGGTGCGTGAGGCTGGGGCGGAAGTACGTGTATAGGTAAGGAGTAGTATGGCACATAAAACGAGTACTGGTTCGTCCAGTAATTTTAAGGATAGCCCTGGTCAGCGTCTCGGAGTGAAGCGATATGGGGGCCAGTGGGTGAACGCAGGAAGCATTATCATTCGCCAACATGGAACCAAGTACGGTGTAGGGCGGAACGTTGGCCTGGGCCGAGATTACACGATTTATGCCACCTCTCCAGGCTATGTCCGATTTGAGGGACGTAGCAAGAAATACGTTAGCGTGCTGCCGGTCAAGAAGGACTAGTTCTCTTCTCATGTTTACCTCGTGGTGTCTTCATGTTTATTGATCAAGCAGACATATATGTGCATGGAGGGCGTGGAGGCAATGGCATAATAAGTTTTGCTTCTAATCGTTACCGCATAAGAGGGGGCGCAGACGGAGGAAGTGGTGGAAGCGGTGGAGCCGTAATAGTGTGCGCCGAAGCAGGTATATCTACTTTGTATCGGTTTCAGAGTGACACTATATTTCGTGGCAAGCCTGGAAGCAATGGGGGCAATAATAATAAGAAAGGCGCGCAGGGCAAGGATATTATTATCCCTGTCCCTATAGGAACACTGGTTTTTGATCGAAGCAGTGGCAGGCAGATTGCAGATCTGTTGTCCGCGGGGGACGAAGTAGTAGTCGCGCGTGGCGGAGAAGGTGGAAGGGGCAACAAGAGCTTTACCACTTCTACTCGGCAGGCACCGCGAATCTGTGAACGCGGAGCAAAGCCCCAGAGCAATGCCCTACGTCTTGAATTGAAGATTCTCGCAGACGCAGGGATAATTGGCCGACCTAATGCTGGAAAATCAAGTCTTATCTCGCTTATTTCGGGAAAGCAAGCAAAGGTAGCTGACTACCCATTTACTACCACTATCCCCAACATAGGCGTGGTGAATGTCGATGACATACATCAGTTTGTAATAGTCGATGTTCCAGGCTTAGTCGAGGGAGCGCATACTGGTAAAGGTCTTGGGGATCGGTTTCTGAAACACATTGAGCGGACGCGGGTGCTTGTTCACATGGTAGACCTGGCAGGAGCTCAAGGACAGGATCCACTTCAAGCTTACGAAGAGATTAACAAAGAGCTTGCCTCCTTTAACCCTCGTTTGGCTGAACGTCGGCAGCTTGTTGTAGGGAACAAGATCGATCTGGTTGAGGACAATGCAGTAGAAGCGCTAGTGGCTCGATTTGCTGAGAATGGTATTCAGTTGCTGCCGACATCTGTTGTTACAGGAAGAGGAATCCCTCAGTTGATAACGAAGATTTATGACGTCTTGCAGGAAACGACAATACACAAGGGCAAGACTGCGGTACCATGGCGTGTATATCGATATTCCGATAAAGCGAGCTTCTCTGTGAGGCGTGAAGGTGACGTTTTCATCTTAACAGGAGAGACTATTGAACAGCTGGTCCAGAAACTCGTGCTTGACAGCGAGGACGCGTGGGAATACCTAGGCGGTCGTCTCGAGAAGATGGGGGTAGTGCGTGAACTGGTACGTCGCGGTATTACTGAAGGAGACCTTTTACGGATAGGAGATGTTGAGCTTGAGTTTCGCGACTAGAATCGGGCTGTTTGGAGGAACATTCAATCCCTTACATAATGCGCATTTACTTGTGGCGCAACAAGCGCTTCGCGAGCTATCGTTATCTGAAATAGTGTTTATCCCCAGTGGCATTCCGCCGCACAAGGAAGTGGCATTTGGGACTGGTAAAGAGATACGCTACGAGATGGTAAGGGAGGCAATTGCATCTTACCCAAAGTTTTCTCTTTCGCGGATTGAGATCGATCGTGCTGGACCGGCGTATACTGTTGACACAATCCGCGCTATGAAGAGAAGTTGTTCAGAGAGGCTCTGTTTTATTGTTGGAGCAGACCTCCTTGCGCAAATCAACACATGGAAGGATCCGGAAGCCTTGCTAGAAGCTATTCCATTTGTGGTCGCGCCGAGAGATGATGTTAAGCAAGAAGTGTTCTCGCGACCACCATTTCACCGAGCAAAGATACATTTCCTCGAGATGGAAGAGATAGACCTTTCCTCAACCTGGATACGCGAGCGAGTACTTCATGGAGAATCTATCACAGAATGCGTGCCGCCAATTGTGGCTACCTACATTGAAGAGCGTGGTTTGTATCAGAATAAGGAACTGGCTAAGCTATGTTAGAAAGGGCTACAGAGAATAATCCATAAACAGGGGAGGCAGAGATAAAAGGAAGCATGAGAGTGAACGAGCAGATCAGAGAGAAAGAGGTTCGGCTCATTGCTGAAAATGGTGAGAACCTTGGGATAGTGTCGATAGAAACAGCCTTGGCGCAAGCAAAAGATAAGGGGCTTGATTTGGTCGAGATCGCTTCTGCTACCAAGCCCACAGTGTGTAAAGTTGTTGATTATGGCAAACACCATTATCGTCAGGAAAAACGCCAACGGAAACAAAAGCGGCAAACCCGTCTAAAAGAAGTAAAGTTTACCATCAAGATAGGAAAGCACGACTTCGAGACCAAAATGCGTCGTGTACGTACATTTCTATCCGCTGGAAACCAGGTACGGGTAACCATTTTCTTCCGAGGAAGAGAAATAGTACATGCTGATCGCGGACATGCATTGATGGACAAGGTAGCAGAGATGGTAAGTGATATCGCTAAACTAGATCACCAACCCTCGCAAAAAGGGAAAGTGCTGCAAATGCTGCTTGTTCCCGTTGACCAACAGAAATGAGGAGAGCAGAAAATGCCAAAACAGAAGACACACCGTGGAGCAAGAAAGCGTTTCAAGCTCTCAAAGAAGGGTAGGATATTTCACCATATGTCCAATTACTTTCATAAGAACACGAAGAAGCGATCGAAGGCTACACGGCAAGCACGACAAGCTAAGGAACTTAAAGGCGGACAGATAAAAGTGATCAGGAAGATGATCGGTAACTAGAATGGTCGCAGGAGGATATGATGCCACGAGCGCGTGGAGGAAATAAACGCACGGAAAGCCGCAAGAAGATAATGGCTCGTGCTAAGGGATTCAAGGGGAAAAGAGGAACATCGCATCGCATCGCTAAACAAGCAGTGATGAAGGCCCTCCGTAACAGCTATATTGATCGACGGCGGCGTAAACGGGATTTCCGCCGATTATGGATCGCGAGAATTAGTGCTGCCGCCAAACTGAATGGTGTTTCCTATTCAACGCTTATCGGTGGCCTTAGAAGGAGAGGCATCCAGCTTAACCGTAAGATGCTTGCCGATATCGCCGTGCGCGACACAAAAGTATTTGCGACTCTGGCGGAGCTAAGCAAACAAGCGGCAAGCGAGAACTAAGATGGATTTCCAGGACATTGTGCTCCGTTTACACAACTTCTGGCGCGGCCACGGATGTTTGATCCTACACCCCTACGATATAGAGACCGGTGCCGGGACATTTAATCCTGCCACTTTCTTCGGGACACTTGGACCCGATGCATTGAGAGTTGCATACTTGGAGCCAAGCCGACGGCCAACAGATGGGCGATACGGGACAAACCCAATTCGCTTACGATTGCATCACCAATACCAAACAGTTCTCAAACCGCCCCCAACCAATATTCAGGAAATGTACTTGGATAGCTTGGAAGAGTTGGGGATGAACCTGGCTGAGCATGATGTCAAGTTTGCCGAAGATGACTGGGAATCACCAACACTTGCAGCATGGGGTGTCGGGTGGCAAGTCTGCCTTGATGAGATGGAGATCAGCCAGTTTACCTACTTTCAGCAGATGGCGGGGATCACTCTCGATCCTGTTTCAGTGGAGTTGACCTATGGATTGGAAAGGATTGCCATGGTTTTGCAGGGCGTAGAAAGCGCCTATGACCTCAGGTGGAATGATAGGATAGCCTATGGCACCCTGTGGCGGGAAAAAGAAAGGCAGTTCTCCGTCTACAATTTTGAGTCGGCAGCGGTGGAGCGCATCCAGAAGATGTTCACCCTTTGTGAAGAAGAGTGTCAAGCCAGTCTTGTGGCCGGGCTGGTTTTCCCCGCTTACGACTATACATTGAAGTGTTCGCACCTATTCAACATTCTAGACGCCCGCCACGCGATTAGCATTACGGAGAGAGAGAGCTTTATCGCTCGGATTCGTGAACTAGCCAAGGCATGCGCACAGGGTTACTTAGGAACGGGAGGAATCGATGCCTGCCCTACTACTTGAGATTGGCGCAGAGGAGATGCCTGCATTAGATATTCCTTGTCTTGCCCAGGAACTTCAGGCTACGACAAGCAAGGTATTCACTCAGGAGGCTTTATCCTATCGGCAGATTGATGTGTACTACACGCCTCGACGTCTTGCCATACTTGTGCGCGACCTTAAGACGCAACAAGAAGAACGAGTGAGGAGTATAAAGGGGCCACCAACAGCTGTTGCATTCGACTCTAAAGGATGCGCCACCCAAGCAGGAATCAGTTTCGCACAAAGTCAAGGAGTAACAGTAACAGAACTGGGGCAAGTTAAGAATGGTGCTAAGATCTATACAGCTGTCAAACGGTCGATCCCTGGCAAGGAAACGTCTGAGGTGCTACTTGCTATCCTCCCCAGGATTATCATGGATTTGCACCCCAAGAAGACGATGCGATGGGACTCCTCTGGCTTGTCTTTCATTCGTCCACTTCGGTGGCTTGTTTGTCTTTATGACAACGAGCTCATCCCCATAGAACTCGGGCACCTTCGCGCGGGAAGAAAAACCTATGGTCATCGGTTCTTGGAGCAAGAGGAGGTCGTTCTTGATGGGGCCACAAGCTACGTGCAAAGCCTGGCGGACTCCTCAGTCATAGTGGATCCAGGGGAGAGGCAGACCATGGTTCTGGATGCGCTCAGGGAACAAGCAGATAGGCTCGGCGCGGATTACCTTATTGATAACGAGCTTCTCAGCCGTATTGTCAACGGAACAGAACATCCTACTCCAATCTTTGGCAGTATCTCAGAGGAGTTTGTCAATTTACCAACGGAAATCGTACATGCTACCTTGCGGGAAGAGGGGAAGTTTGTTCCATTCTCTCTTGCGGACGGTACCTCTCCATGCTTCATGGGGTTTCGCGATGGAATGCCCGATAAAAAGGGAATTGTACGCGCTGGCTACGAACGAGTTGTACAGGCCAGACTGCGTGATTCTCGTTTCTTCTTTGACAGGGACCGCCAGAGTACGCTGGCAGAAAAAGTGAGAGACTTACACAACATGGTTTATGATGCGCGGCTTGGATCCCTATGGGAGAAGGTGGAAAGAATTCGTGCTCTAGCAGGTGCAATAGCCGATCATACTGGAGATGGCTTAGGCCAGGAAGTCGATCGCGCTGCTTTCTTGTGCAAGGCCGATCTTGTTACTGAGCTGGTGCAGGCATTCCCCGAATTACAGGGAATAGCCGGAGGGCTTTACGCACGACTTGATGATGAGTCGAATGTGGTTGCAGACGCGATTTCTGAGCACTATTTCCCCATATCTAGCGAAGCCAGTTTACCGAAAAGTAGAGTGGGAACTATAGTGGGCTTGGCTGACAAACTAGATACTGTCATTGCCGCAGTTCTTGTTGGAGAGCAGCCAACTGGCTCTCGCGATCCCTATGGAATAAGGCGACAAGCAAATGGCCTGATTCGTTTGGCTATTGAGGGCAAAGTGGACCTAGACTTCTTTGAGCTGATTGAAAGTCTCGAGGAAACATATCTAGTAATTGAGCGGAAGAGTGCCATTTCCGATGTAAGACAGTTTATCAGTGGACGAGTAGCGCAGCTCCTACGGCAGAAGTATGGAATTGCACCCGATGTAGTTGCCTGTGTTACTGCAGTGAGAGGCGGCAATTTCTATCGCATCCTTCTCCGGGCCCGAGCGGTCACAACCTGGCATGAAAGCAAGGACTTCCATTCACTGATTGCCGCTTTTTCTCGCGTATGTAACATAACAAAGAATACCGCTGAGATGGACTTTGGCCCATCGTTGTTCAAAGCCGGGGCCGAGAAAGCATTATGGAGAGAATACTTGAAGGTAGAAGGTTCGCTGACCAGTCTTCTTGAGGAAGGAAACTACGAACAGGGAATCAAGCTGCTACTATCCCTCAGAGACCCAATCAATTGCTACTTTGAAGATGTATTGGTGATGGCAAAAGAAGTAAGTCTTAGGCAGAACCGACTAGGTTTCCTGGGCGCACTTGCAGGGCTCTTCTACCACATAGGAGATCTAAGCAAAGTGATCACCACCAGCGACTCTCGCGAAACCAAGTCTGCTTCTGCACAAGAGAAACGGTGACAACAATCAAAGATGAGGCTTGCATTCTACTTACGGGAATAGAGCTTTTTGGATTCCATGGTCACGATGCTCAGGAGAGGAAGGACGGCAATGACTTCCGAGTCAATCTCAAGATTGAAGGCAGGTTTAGGGGTGCGCTCAAGAGCGATCTGCTCCGCGATAGCATTGATTACCGTCAAGTTGTAGAAACCATTCACAAGGTTAATAAAGCACAGCAATATAAGTTGATCGAGACCTTTGCTGATGCAATCGTGAATGAACTGCTAGAGCGCTTTCCAAAGATTACGAAGCTCTCCCTTCACCTTGCTAAGCTCAGTCCTCCTGGAATGGGAGCTGTATCATCGGCGGCAATAGAGCTAGTAAGAGTAAGACAATGAATAAAGATTTGGTATTTCTCTGCCTGGGATCCAATGTGGGGAGAAGAGAATGGCAGATAGATAGAGCCATTAGCGCATTACGCGGTAATGGCTTGAGAATCGTGCGATGCTCTTCCCTCTACGAAACACAACCAGTTGGCATTGAGGAGCAGTCCTATTTTCTGAATGTTGTCCTTGCCGCCAACACCGATCTTGAAGTTCATGACTTGCTCGCGGTCTGCAAACAGATCGAACAGGCACTCGGCCGCAGGGAAAGCGAGTTTAGGTTTGGCCCACGAACAATCGACATTGACATCTTGTTGTACAAGGAACTGGTCATTGAAGAAGCCAACCTTGTAATTCCGCACCCGCGCATGACCAAACGGAGGTTTGTTCTGGTACCACTTGTCGAAATAGCCCCTATGGTTAAGGATCCACGAGATAAGAGAACTTACAGAGACATACTGGCGCAAGTTAACAATACGAGGAGGGTCACAAAATTAAAGGCAAAAGAATCCTGATTTCACTTGACTCAAATAACGATAACAGCAAGCGTACGCGCGTAGCGATCCTTGAAGATGATCGCTTAATGGAGATCGATTATGGTCATCAATGGAAAGAGAAGATTCTCGGAAATATCTACAAGGGACGAGTAGAGGATGTTCTTCCTGGTCTGGGATCCGCATTCGTTGATGTTGGCATTAATGAAAGCCTCTTCCTTTCCCAGGGAGAAATTAACACCGCTATATTGCTAAGCCGTGGACTTAAGGCACGCCATCGGGAAATTCCTATCAACAAGGTTCTGCGGCCCAACCAATCACTAATTCTGCAAGTAAGACGAGCTGGCATTGGCTCCAAGAATCCACAAGGAACGACTAAAATGAGTCTGCCGGGGCGCTTTTGGATCCTTTTGCCTAACGAAGACCGAGTCGGTATTTCTAGACGGGTTGAGTCCGTGGACTTGCATAACCGCTTGCGACGGCTTGCGCAAGATCTGAAACAAGAAGGCCAGGGGCTAATTGCACGCACCGCTGCTCAATGGGCAAGCAAAGCAGAGCTAGAGCGCGATTATCTATGGCTTGCCGAAACATGGGAGGCAATTGAACTAGCGGCTCAGGGCCCGTCTTCCCCTAAGCTTCTTTACAAATCTATGGGGCTAGTACAAACAATTCTTCGTGATAGACTTCTTCCTGATGTGAGCGAAGTGATTGTAGATTCACCATTTTTCCGCGAGAAGATACTCTCGTTCCTTGAATATCTACATATGGAGGAATATCGAGGTCGGATCCGATTATATAAAGGTAAGACCCCTTTGTTCGAGCATTACCACGTACAAGAGCAAATTCAGGAAACACTATCGTCCCGCGTCGACCTAAGTGGTGGTGGCTTCGTAGTAATTGACGAAACGGAGGCACTAACGGTAATCGATGTTAATAGTGGGGCTGATGTAAGGCATCGAAATCAGCAAGCCGCGATACTAAACGCGAATCTGGAAGCAGCGAAGGAAATCGCGAGACAGCTGCGATTGCGCAAAATCAGCGGAATAATCATAGTTGACTTCATTGACATGGAAGAACCCAGCGCCGTACAGAAATTGATCGATGAAGTAAAAAAAGTACTAAACGAGGACCGAGTCTCCGCTGATTTCATCGACCTTACGCCTCTTAGTCTGATGGAGATTACCCGTAAGTGTGAAGGCGAGAGTCTAGCTGGCATGTTGGAGAACGCCGACTTTGATCCTTGATCCGCTGGGGTATCAGCGCTAGAATAATAGACTATGAGTATTGGGCGAATAGCTCAGCTGGAAGAGCGTTCGGGTCACATCCGAAAGGTCGCAGGTTCGAGCCCTGCTTCGCCCATTTTCTTCTATTTCTCCCCCGTTCGTTTCACTCACTCAAGACGCCAAGAGCGATGAACCAGTCCAATAGTTGAATGGTCGATTGGTTGAATGGGAAGGAAAAGACAAGTCAAATAGTTGATTGGTTGATTGGTTGAATGGTAACAAGAGTTCGTAGGGTTCATAGGGTTCATAGGGTTCATTGGGTTCGTAGAGCTTACCAAACAAAAAGCGAGGAATATTAAACAATCTTCCCTCCCCGATCGAGGGAGGGAATTGAAGGGAGGGGGAGTGTCGTACTTTACCTGCCCTGTGCAATCCTATTGCACTGGGGTGTGCGACGTTGTCTTTAACGTTGGACACAGGTTCCAACGCTACGAACGGTCTGCGTATTCTTGCTACGTTACGCTTAACGTCGGGGATGAACCCCGACGCTACACACGGTCTGCATATTCTTGGGTTCAACTGATAACTCATAACTGAAAACTAATAACTTCCTTTTCTGCTTTCCTCTGCCTCCTCTGCGGTTAAGAGGAATGAAGAAGATGTTTTCCTACTTACCGGCCTGTCAGAATACGACAGCAGACAGCTTTTCGAGCCTCTGCCAGATTCCTTATCGGTCACTCTGCCAGCTGTTCTTCCCGCAAGAAAGCAGCATCGCTGTAAGGAACGAACTCATGCCCAACAATCTGATAAGGTTCGTGCCCTTTGCCAGCAAGCAGGACTACATCGCCTGATGCAGCAATAGTAATGGCCCGCCGAATGGCTTGACGACGGCTTACGATCTTCTCATACACGCCAGCAGTTGCCCGTATACCCTTCTCAATCTGAGCAATGATTTCCTCTCTATCTTCTGTTTTTGGGTTATCATTTGTAAGAATAGTAAAATCAGCAAGTTCTCCACTGATCCTCCCCATCATGGGGCGTTTCTCCGCATCACACTCGCCACCACAACCAAAGACACATATAACTTTCCTGTGAAATGGGCGAAGTGATTGGAGCATCTTCTCCAGAGAATCGGGGCTATGCGCAAAATCGACAACTACAGTTGCCCCATTATTCGCTCGAAAGAACTGATAGCGACCTGGAACACCATGACTTTCTCCAAGCGCGTGAGAAATCGCTTGTAGGGACATCCCTTGAGCATTGCCTGCTGCTGCTGCTGCAACAGCATTATACACGTTGTGCTCTCCAGGAAGATGTAATTCTGTAATTACTTTGTTGTTGCTGGCTTGGAGTGTAAATACTGTTCGTTGGGAGTCATAGGAGATATTCGTCGCTCGAAAATCCGCGCTACGGTGAACACTGTAGGTTACCACTGTGGCGTTCGTAGAGGCGATTACTTCCTCTGAAGCGGGATCATCTATGTTGACGATAGCACAGGCGCCTACTTTCAAGTTCCGGAACAGGAGGAGCTTGGCATCTAGGTATCGTCTTCTATCGATGTGGAAGTCAAGGTGATCGTGCGTAAGATTGGTGAATACGGCAACATCAAAATCTACTCCTGCAACCCGTTTGAGCATAAGACCAGCCGAGGAAACCTCCAATACAAAGTTCGCTTTGCCTTCTAGTAGCGCCATCTTTGCAAGTTGTTGGATAATTGGGCTTCCAGGAGTGGTAACCGCATGTAGATTTCGCTGTTCGTTAGCCACTGTAGTGACAAGCGCGGTCTTCACCTCTCCCAGCACATGCGCAATAAAGTGACATACTGTGGTCTTCCCATTTGTTCCCGTAACCCCAACAGTGAACAATTTGCGCGTTGGATTTCCGGCAAACGCAGCGGAAAGATGTGATAAGGCTAACCTCGCGTCGCTAACACAGATTACTGGAACTGAGCAAGTAGTGGCTCGCTCAACGACAACGGCGCATGCCCCTCGCGCAATTGCCTCATCTATGTACCTATGGCCATCGTCGAGATAACCGGCAATTGCGACAAACAGATAACCCGATTGGACGCGGCGCGAATCGTCCGTAATTCCTGAGATGATTACTTCGTCCCAGGCTGAACAAGGTACCCGCGCTATAGATCTCGACAGTTCACTGAGTGTCGGCATCGCCTGCAACTTCACATCCAGGACTAAAGACGTATTCCCTTCTTCTTTCCCCGATAAACTACTGTTTGAGCCGTACTTATCTTACTGCTACGCACGAGGTTAGTAAAACAACTACCCTTTCAGGAAAGCGCCTTAAGGCGCTTTCCGCATAACCACTACATTGTGTCAGATATCAAGGCTTGTGATCTTGTCGCTGTTTTCCTTGATGAAATCTCGACGCGCCGCAATATCATTTCCCATCAGCGTAGAGAATATCTCATCGGCTTCCAGCGCTTCCCGAATCTCCACTTTCTTAAGAGTACGATTATCAGGATTCATGGTAGTTTGCCATAACTCGTCGGGATTCATCTCTCCCAGGCCCTTGAATCGTTTTACAGACAAATTGCCATTGTTCTCGGCTCGGAAGCGCTCCATCTCACTCTCTGTGTAGAGATAGATCTTCTTCTTTCCTTTCTTAACTTGATAGAGAGGTGGTTTTGCGATGTACACGTAACCCGCTTCAATCAGTGGACGAAAGTAACGGTAGAAGAAGGTAAGTAGTAGCGTACAGATGTGCGCACCGTCGACATCCGCATCGGCCATGATAATCAGTTTATGGTAGCGAAGTTTGTCACCATTGAACCCTTCACGAATCCCTGTACCCAAAGCTGTAATAATTGATTTCAGTTCCGTGTTATCAAGGAGTTTGGCCAAACGCGCTTTCTCCACATTTAGGACCTTTCCACGTAAGGGAAGAATTGCCTGGAATGATCTATCACGGCCCTGCTTGGCGCTGCCGCCCGCGGAGTCCCCCTCCACAATGTACAATTCACTCTGAGCCGGATCAGAGTTGGAACAATCGGCGAGTTTTCCAGGCAGTGCTGAGGAGAAGAGAGCGTTTTTCCGGCGAGCCATCTTTCTAGCTTTCGCGGCCGCCATTCGCGCTCTACTGGCTCCAAGAGATTTTTCGATAATTGTACGAGCGAGTTTGGGATGCTTGGCAAAGTAAAGAGGCAGTTGCTCTTGCACGACAGATGCTACTTGGCTTGCCACTTCCGGATTCCCTAGCTTGGTCTTAGTCTGTCCCTCGAACTCGGGATTATGAAGTTTTATGCTGATTATCGCAACTAAGCCTTCTCGAATGTCTGATCCGCGTAGGTTGACTTCTTTCTTGAGCAGGATCTTCTTCTCACGACCGTATTCGTTCAGGAACTTTGTCAAGGCTGTCTTGAATCCTGTCAGGTGTGTTCCTCCATCAGCAGTGTTTATGTTGTTCGCAAAAGCAAAGATTGATTCATCGTAGCTTTCCGTAAAGTGCATCGCGATTTCTATCACTGACCCTGCTTCTCGACCCGAAATATAGATCGGTTTCTTGTGAAGAGGCCCTTTGCTGGAAGCAAGCTCCTTTGCAAAAGAAGCAATCCCTCCTTCTGCCTGAAACCGACGAGTGACTCCGGCTTCTTGATTTTCCAGTACTATTAGGAGTCCCCCATTCAGATAAGAGAGTTCGCGCATGCGGTGCGAAAGCCTCGGGAGGTTGTACTTGATTTCTCCGAAAATCTCACTGTCGGGGAGAAAGGTAATATTTGTCCCAGTTTCACTACTTTTCCCCACCACCTTACACTCAGTTAGTTTCTTCCCTCGGCAGAACTCCTGGCGGTATAGCTTTCCATCTCGCGATACTTCTACAGAAACGTGTTCAGAGAGAGCGTTTACAACAGAGATACCGACTCCATGCAGTCCACCGCTTACCTTGTAGCTCTTGTTATCGAATTTCCCGCCGGCATGCAGGGTGGTCATTACCAGTTCTACTGCTCCAATACCAGCCTCGGGGTGGATTCCCACAGGCATCCCGCGACCGTTGTCAGCTACGCTCACATAATTGTCTTTTCGAACAGTAACCTTGATCCTTGTACAATAGCCAGCAAGCGCTTCATCGATGCTGTTATCAAGAGCTTCTTGGATCAGATGCATTAACCCGGGTTGTCCTGTGCTTCCAATATACATACTCGGTCGCACGCGGACGGCTTCCAAATCCTCCAATACCTTGATCTGTTCAGCTTCGTAAGACATCTCACCACCCACTAAATTATACTCAAATATGCTTCACATGTCAAAAAAACGATGAATTGAACTGTCCCCGAACAGTAATCTAACAGGAAAGGATATCTATCCAAAGTAAATATAACCCATCCCACTAATTTGGAACTACCTGCGCAACTGCACGCGAACGGTCAAATGGGAAACGCAAAGGCGAGTCAAATAGTTGAATGGGAACAAGGGTTCGTAGGGTTCATTGAGTTCATTGGGTTCGTTGAGTGAAGGGAAAAAGACAGTCGGGAGTCGAGAGCCGAGAAAAGGCAAGTTAAATAGTTGAATAGTCCAATGGTTGAATGGGAAGAACTGAAAGCTGAAAGCTTGTTCTGAATAACTGAACACTGATACACATTCCGACCACGGATTAACACTGATGGACGCTGATTTTAACCCTCTTCTAATTGTCTGTTGTGGTTTCTTAATCCGTGTATATCCGTG